>BACX01000462.1 GCA_000333335.1 Sphingomonas-like bacterium B12
CTTGCGCCCGTGCCGCATCGGGGGAGCCCTGCGAGCCGGCATTCGTTGCCGACACCGCGCGCTTCCTCGCCGATCTGCGCGGCGAGCCGGTCGAGCAACTGATGGAAATGACGGCCGCCAACTTCTTCAATCTGTTCACGAAGGCGCGCGCATGAGGATCCGGCTGCTCGGCTCCGGCACCTCCTCGGGCGTGCCGCGCATCGGCAACGATTGGGGCCAGTGTGATCCGAGGGAGCCGAAGAATCGCCGCCGCCGCGCCTCGCTGATCGTCGAGACCGACGAAGTGCGCATCCTCGTCGATACCTCGCCCGATCTGCGCGAGCAGCTGCTCGATGCGCAGGCCAGCCGCTTCGATGCCGTGATCTGGACGCACGACCATGCCGACCACACCCACGGTATCGACGACCTTCGCCAGATCGTGATCCTCAATCGCGCGGCGGTAGAGGGCTATGCGCGGCCCCATACGCTGAAGTCGATGCAGGAGCGTTTCTATTACGCCTTCGAGGGCAAGGACGGCTATCCACCGACGGTCCGCGCCAACGATCTGCCCGACGATTTCCGGATCGGCGACCTGCGCATCCGGGTTGTCGACCAGCCGCACGGCGCGATCGAATCGGCGGGGCTGCGCTTCGACTGGAACGGCTATTCGGCAGCTTATGCCACCGACTTCAACGCGCTGACCGACGACATGGCGACGCTCTACAAGGGCGTCGACCTGTGGATCCTCGACGCGCTGCGCCGCAAGCCGCATCCGACGCACCCCAGCCTGGACAAGGCGCTGGGCTGGATCCAGCGGCTGAAACCCGATCTCGCCGTGCTGATGCACATGGACAACAGCATGGATTATCGCACGCTCGAGGCCGAACTGCCCGACGGGGTGGTGCCGGGTTACGACGGCATGGAACTCGATTTCTACTGAATCGGAAAAAGCCGGCGCCGGTTGGATCGGCGCCGGCTGTCGTGTCAGGGGCTGCAGGAATGACCCGGAGGCCCCCATCCGTCACCGGGAGGGCCGCCCGGATGGCCGTGCCAGCCCCAGCCGGGGCCACCGCCACCATGATGGCCCGGATCATGGCCCCAGCCATGCCCCCAGCCACCGCCAGGATGATAGCCGGAATGCTGGAAGAAGCCGCCCACCGGCCCGAAGTGGGACGCGGGCGACAGAGGGGCTGGAGAGGGGCGTATGGATGCCAGAGCGGCGGACGGTAATATTGCCGCAGTCAAGGCGCAGACGAACAACGTGGCAGGCCGCATGAAAGCCTCCTACGATTGAGCTACACGACAGTGTGTTGGCGCGATGCGTCCCCAATGACGCGCCGCAGCAACAGACATATCATTGCTGCTTTGCAACGGTGAATCGGATCGTCGCGACTAAACCTCGCCCCGTCTAGTCGGGTTAACAGGTGCAATTCGTGCAGTTGTTAACGTATGATTTCGTCGAATGCACATGTGCGGCCGCAGCGATTTTGTTCGCTGCACGCGTTAACGATGCTGAGGGGAGTATCTGGAGGCCCGAGCCGGAATCGAACCGGCGTAAACGGATTTGCAGTCCGGTGCGTAACCACTCCGCCATCGGGCCGCCAGAGGGGCGCCCAATGCGACGGGGCGCCGCGCATGTCAATGCGCATCCTCGTTGCGGCGCGTCACGGTTCGCCGTAGAGATCGCCTTGCGATATTAGTGTATTGCCAAACTAACACAGTTGTGCGAGGGCAAGGAATATGAGCGAAGCGGATTTCTCGTCGCTGCGGGGCGCCATGGTGTCGAACCAGTTGCGCACCAACAAGGTCACCGATCCGGCTGTGCTTGCCGCGATGGGTTCGGTGCCGCGTGAACGGTTCGTCGGTGCGGGCCAGGGCGGTGTCGCCTACCGCGACACGATCGTGCCGCTGGGCGAGGGGCGTGGCCTCAATCCGCCGATCGCGACCGGCCGGCTGCTCAGTGTCGCGCAGCCGCGCGCGGGCGAGAAGGTGCTCGTCGTGGGTTCGGGCACCGGCTATGCGGCCGCTTTGCTTGCCGAGATGGGGTGTGCCGTCACCGCGCTGGAACAGTCGCCGGCGCTGATCGCGCAGGCGCAGGTTGCCACGGTCGAAGGCCCGCTGGCGGCGGGCTGGCCGGCGGGCGCGCCCTATGACCTCATCTATCTGGACGGCGCGGTCGCGCATGTTCCCGATGCGATCGTCGATCAGCTTGCCGAGGGCGGTCGCCTGGTCGGCGCGATCGACGAGCGCGGGGTGACCCGGCTGGTGATCGGCCGTCGCGTGGCGGGCGGTTTCGGCCTCGATTTCTTTGCCGATGTGGAAAGGGCCACGCTGCCGG
>BACX01000461.1 GCA_000333335.1 Sphingomonas-like bacterium B12
ATCACGGTCGACCAGGTGCGCGGCCTGTCGCGGCTGTTCGCGACTTCGCCGAGCTTCTCGCCATGGCGCGTGGTGATCGTCGATGCGGCCGACGACATGGAGCGCAACGGCGCCAACGCGCTTCTCAAGCTGCTGGAAGAGCCGCCGGCCAACTCCTTGTTCTTCCTGGTCAGTCATGCGCCGGCCCGCCTGTTGCCGACGATCCGGTCGCGCTGCCGGGTGCTGCGCTTCGATCCGCTCGGCCCCGCCGACATGGCTGCGGCGTTGCGCGAGGCGATGCCCGAGGCGCAGGATCGCGAGATCGCCGAGCTGGTCGCCACGGGCGACGGCTCCCCCGGCAAGGCCGCGCGTTTCGCCGGGCTGGACGTGGCGGGGCTCGATACCGCCATGGACGCGATCATTCGATCGGGCGATCCGGACAATGGCGGCCGCGTCGCTCTGGCCCGCGAATTGGCGCTGAAGGCCGCGCAGCCGCGGTACGAAATCCTGCTCGAGCGCCTGCCGACCCGCATCGCCGATGAGGCGAAAACGCGTGACGGACAGGCGCTTGCCGATGCAGTGGCCGTGTGGGAGAAGGCGCGCGCCCTGGCCGGGAGCGCGGTGCGCCTCTCGCTCGATCCCCAGGCGACGGTGTTCGAGCTTGCCGGGATGCTCGCGTCGCTCAACAGAAACGTGGGCCAAACCCCTCGATGACCGATAAATTCTACATCACGACCGCGATCAGCTATCCCAACGGCAAGCCGCATGTCGGCCACGCCTATGAGGCTATCGCCACCGATGCCATCGCACGCTGGAAGCGCGCGCAGGGCCGCGACGTGCGTTTCCTCACCGGCACCGACGAGCATGGGCTGAAGATGGCGCAGAAGGCGCGTGACCTCGGCATCACGCCGCGCGCCCTGGCCGACGATATGTCAAGCCAGTTCAAGGTGATGGATGATGTTCTGAACATCTCCTACGATCGTTTCATCCGCACCACCGATGCCGATCACTATGCCGCCAGCGCTGCAATCTGGGAGGCGATGAAGGCCAAGGGCGACATCTATCTCGGCCGCTATGAGGGCTGGTATTCGGTCCGCGACGAGGCCTTCTACGACGAGAAGGAAATCACCGAGACGGACGGCGTGAAGCTATCGCCGCAGGCCACGCCGGTCGAGTGGACGGTCGAGGAAAGCTGGTTCTTCAAGCTCTCAGCCTATGAAAACAAGCTGCTCGAACTCTATGAGACGCAGCCCGATTTCATCCGGCCCGATACGCGCCGCAACGAGATCGTCAGTTTCGTGAAGGGCGGCCTGTCGGACCTCTCGATCTCGCGCACCAGCTTCGACTGGGGTGTGCCGGTTCCCGATGCGCCAGGCCATGTGATGTACGTCTGGGTCGATGCGCTGACCAACTATCTCACCGGCGCGGGCTATCCGGGCGACGCCTCGTATTACTGGCCGGCCGACCTGCACGTCATCGGCAAGGACATCGTGCGTTTCCACACGGTCTACTGGCCGGCCTTCCTGATGTCGGCCGACCTGCCGCTGCCGAAGCAGGTGTTCGGCCACGGCTTCCTGCTCAACCGTGGCGAGAAGATGTCCAAGTCTACGGGCAACATCGTCGATCCGCTGGAGATGGCGGAGGCCTATGGCGTCGATGGCCTGCGCTACTTCCTGCTGCGAGAGGTCAGCTTCGGGCAGGATGGCAGCTATTCGGACGAAGCCATTGTAACGCGGGTCAATGCCGACCTCGCCAACGGCCTCGGCAACCTCGCCCAGCGGTCGCTGTCGATGATCGCCAAGCAGTGCGGCGGCGTCCTGCCGGGCGCGGGAGACGAGCCGGCGCCGGTGCTGCCGTCGGCGCTCCTGCCGCGTATCTCGGAAGCGATGGACGAACTGGCGCTGCACCGCGCGCTGGAGATCATCTGGGAAGGCGTCGGCGAGGCCACCGCTATTTCGCCG
>BACX01000460.1 GCA_000333335.1 Sphingomonas-like bacterium B12
GACGATGCCCCCTTCATGATCGCGACGCTCAACGATCCGGGTTTCCTCGCCAATATCGGCGATCGCGGCGTGCGCACCGTGGAGGATGCCGAAACCTACATCCGCGACCGCATCCTCGCTTCCTACGAAGCGAACGGCTTCGGCATGTTCCGCGTGGCGCTGAAGGAGAATGACGAGGGCATCGGCACGGTCGGTTTCGTCAAGCGCGACGGGCTGGACGGGCCGGATCTGGGTTTCGCCTTCCTTCAGGCCCACACCGGCAAGGGTTACGGTCACGAGGCGGCGCGCGCGCTGATGGACTGGGGGCGACCCTCGCCGCCCCCTTCGCCGCGCTCGCGCTGGCCGGGTGCGGGGTCAACGCCATCCCCACCGCCGAGGAAAATGCCAAGGCCAAGTGGGCCGACGTGCAGAACCAGTATCAGCGCCGTGCCGACCTGATCCCCAATCTGGTCAGTACGGTGAAGGGCTATGCCGCGCACGAGCAATCGACGCTGACCGCCGTGGTCGACGCGCGCGCCAAGGCGACGCAGGTCACCGTGACCGGCGACGACATCAGCAATCCGGACAAGATGAAGCAGTTCCAGGATGCGCAGACCCAGCTGACCGGCGCGCTCGGCAAGCTGCTGGCGGTCAACGAGGCCTATCCGGATCTGAAGGCGGACCAGAACTTCCTGGCGCTGCAGTCGCAGCTGGAAGGCACCGAGAACCGCATCGCGGTGGCGCGGTCGGACTACAATGCGGCGGTGCAGGCGTATAACACGCGCATCCGCACCTTCCCGGACAGCATCACCGCCAAGGTGGTCTACGGCGCCAAGCCGATCACCCCCTTCACCGCGACCACGCCCAACGCCGAGACCGCGCCGACCGTGAAGTTCTGAGGCCAAGGTGATGTCCTCCCTCCCCGTCATGCGGGCGCACGCCGGCATCTCAGGCGGCTGGCGCGGCGCCCGCCCCACCGAGACCCCGGCGTTTGCCGGGGTGACGGAGTGGTTGTGGGGGCTGGCGCTTGCCCTGCTCACGCTGATCGCCGCGCCCGCGCAGGCGCTGACCGTCCCGGCCTTCACCGGGCTGGTGGTCGATCAGGCCAACATCCTCCCCGCCGACCGCAAGGCCGCGCTGGAGCAGAAGCTGGAGGCGTTCCAGCAGAAGACGCATCGCCAGCTGGTCGTCGCGACGGTGACCGATATGGGCGGTGACGACATAACCACCTACGGCACGAAGCTCTATCGCGCGTGGGGTATCGGCCTGAAGGACGCCTCGAACGGTGCGTTGCTGCTGATCGCGCCGAATGAGCCGAAAGGCCAGCGCGGCCCGCGCATCGAAGTCGGCTATGGCCTGGAAGGCGTGCTGACCGACGCTTATTCGAGCGTGATCATTCGCACGCAGATGATGCCGAAACTAACGGACGGCGACGTGCCGGGAGCCTTGGACGCCGGTTCCGATGCGATCATTGAACTGCTGTCGTTACCCGACGATCAGGCCCGGCCAA
>BACX01000459.1 GCA_000333335.1 Sphingomonas-like bacterium B12
ATCAGGTGCGTCGCCAGGAACAGCCCGGCCATCAGCGCCATCGCGTCCGCGCCCGAGGCGTGCGCCCGNATCAGGAACAGGGCAAGGCCAGCGAACACCAGCTCNTTGTTCGGGATCAGCGGAAGGCGGCTGACGAGCAGGCGCAACGTCGCCAGCATCACCCACGAACTCAGCGCCACCGAAGGCACCAGCAGGTGCCACATCGCGGCGGACAGCACGGTGAAACCGAGGATGCGTACCAGATGCATGGCCGATACGAACCACAGGTCACGGCGCGGCAGGCTGAACAATTTGTGCCGGAACAGCATCACCACCAGCGAAGTGACCACCACCACGCCGATCGATCCGCTGAGCGCCTGCACATGCAGACCCTGCGGAAGTTCGGCGAGCAGCGGCCAACCGATCACCAGCGCGGCGACCGTCGTCAGATTGCCGAGCATGGCGGACAGGATGGTCACGTCCTTGATCGCCCCGAACGGCGCCGCCACCAGATCGGCATGACGCCGCGCCCAGCCGTAGAAATAGACCTCGCCGATATAGCCCAGCAGGATCTCGTTCCCTACCTGCTTGCGCATCAGCGGCAGGATCGCGGCGGCGGGCAGGCTCCACAGGCGGCGGAAGATCAGCCATTCGGTGACCGGCTGCGCCATGTAGGCAGCGGCGAAAGCCATCCAGAAGAGCGGATTGGCCGGCAGCATCCCGGCGATCCGCGTGAAGTCGATGCCGCCGATCTTGAACAGCACCGCACCGACGATCGCGAAGGACAGGACCGGCCCGAGCCACTGCCGCCACTTGGGCGCATGGGTGGCCAGCGCCTCCAGACCCGGCGTGGGGCCGTCATCGTCGATCCAGTCGTCGAGCCGCACCGGCTCTCCGTCCCGCATCAGCCGATCGGGTCGCATCTCCAAGCTCAGTTCCTCTTCATCAGATCGGCATAGCGGCCGATAGAACGATCGCGGGTCGCCGCGATGACGCTGGCGTCGATGCTGTCGAGCAGCGCCGGCACCGTCGTGTCGCCCGGATGGACGGCGATCCGCAGCGTCTCCAGCGGGCGCAGCGCGGTGCGCGCCAGCGCCGCGAACGCCAGCGACGAGCGGACGCGGGACTTGCTGCGGCTGGCCCATGTCACCACCGGCCCGCGCGCCAGCACGGCGCCGTCGGCGGGGCGCCAGACGCGCATGTGATCCTCCGCCATCGCGAAGCCCGCAGCCCCCAGCGCGGCCTTCGCGCCGTTGCTGTAGAGCCAGGCGGGGGCGATGAACCGGTGAACGGCCGGCCGATGATGTCCTCGATCAGCGCGCGGCCCTCGATCATGCGGCGCAGCGCCTCGACCTCGGGCAGCGCGGAGAATTCGCCTTCGCCCGCCGTCATGTGCTTCGCCTTGAAGCCCTTGGCGGGATTGTCGTCGCGATGGGTCCAGCCGTGCACGAACATCTCGACGCCGCTCGCCGCCCAATCCCGCAGCTTCGCCTGAAAGGCACGCGCGCCCACCAGCGGCGCCTGCCCCCAATGATCGGGGACCACCAGCATGGCGAAACGCGGGCCGCCCAGATGGCGGGACAGTCGATCGGCGAGATGATCGACCTCCGACTCGAAACGCGGGCCGACATCGTGGATCGACGCCAGCAGGCGGCGATCCGCACGATCTTCAGCGATGGACAGCGACGCTTGGTTCAACATCCGGTTCCGGACCGCCCCCCGGCAGTGCATTCGTCGTGGCGGTTACCATTCTCGACCCCACCATCCCAGTGAAGCATCCGTAATGCGTTGGAAGGACGATTTGGTGACGTCACCGCTTGCCAATCTCCGCAGGCTGGTGTTGAGCAGTACCCAAGGGGAACAGCATTACCGGAATCGGCCCTTGCACCGTCGCCTCGCCCCCATCCTCCTGATCACCACCCTGCTTTCGGGCTGCGATCTCGCGCCACGCTATCAGCGCCCCGCGCTCGCCGCGCCGTCCAGCTTCCCGCAGGGGCCGGCCTATCCGGCTGCCAGCGGCACGCAGGATGTCGCCGCGATCGGCTGGAAGGATTTCTTCACCGACGAGAAATTGCGGCAGGTGATCGCGCTCGGCCTCGCCAACAATCGCGATCTGCGCGTGGCCGCCGCCAACATCCTCGCCGCGCGTGCGCAATATCGCGCCCAGCGCGCCGATCTGCTGCCGACGGTGAGCGCGGAAGCCGGCGCCAGCGTGAACCACGGCACGACCGTCGCCTCCTCCGGCAACGGCACGGCCGGCGGCAGCGGCACGCGCCACAGCTATTCGGCCGACCTCGGCATCTCTGCCTTCGAGCTGGATCTGTTCGGGCGCGTACGCAACCTCACCAGGGCCGCGCAGGAACAATATTTCGCGACGCAGGCGGGCGCCGACGCGACCCGCATCAGCCTGATTTCCGAGATCGCCACCGCCTGGCTGACGATGGGATCGGATCAAGACCAGCTCGCGCTGTCCAGGCAGACGCTCGCCGCCTACCAGCAGACGGTCGAGATCACCAAGGCGCAGTTCGACAAGGGCATCGCCTCCGAGCTGGACGTGCAGCAGGCCGACACCAACCTGCAGGATGCGCGCTACGACGTGGCGCAGCTCACCACCCAGATCGCGCAGGACCAGAATGCGCTGAACCTGCTGGTCGGCACGACCGTCACCGTGGATCTGCTGCCGAGCGGGATCGGCGGGCAGGACTTCACCATGGCGGAGCTGCCCGCCGGCCTCGATTCGACGGTGCTGCTCAAGCGCCCCGACGTGCTGCAGGCGGAGGACCAGCTGAAGGGCCAGAACGCCAATATCGGCGCGGCGCGCGCGGCCTTCTTCCCGACCATCTCGCTCACCGCCGCCGCCGGCACCGCCTCCACCGCGCTCTCGGGCCTGTTCACCGGCGGGGCGTGGACCTGGAGCGCGAGCGGATCGGCGACGCAGACCGTGTTCGATTTCGGCAAGAACCTCGCAAACCTGCGCTACGCGCAGGCCGAGAAGCAGGCGGCGATCGCCACCTACGAGAAAGCCGTGCAGACCGCCTTCCGCGAAGTCTCCGATGCGCTCGCCACGCGCGGCACGATCGGCGAGCAGATCGGCGCGCGATCGGACAAGGTGGATGCGGCGAACAAGGCCGCGACGCTCTCGCTCGCGCGCTACAAGAGCGGCATCGACAGCTTCCTCACCACACTGGACGCGCAGCGCACGCTCTACGCCGCGCAGCAGAATCTCGTCACCAGCCGGCTGCAGCGCGAGACCAACCTCGTCACGCTCTATTCGACGCTCGGCGGCGGGCTGACCGAAGCGACTACAGCCCCACCGGCGGCTTGATCGCCATGCCCCGCTGCACGGCGGGGCGGGCGGCGAGATCGGCCATCCAGCGATCGATCGCCGGCTTGTCGTGGAGATGCGCGCCGAGCGCGTCCTTCAGCATCGTCGTCGCGCCGACCATCCAAGGATAGCAGGCGATGTCGGCGATGCTGTAATCCTCGCCGCCGAGATAGGGGCATTTCGCCAGCCGTCCCTCCATCACGCCGAGCAGGCGGCCGCACTCCTGCGTGAAGCGATCGATCGCGAGCGGCGCTTTCTCCTTCGATCGCACCGCGAAGAAGCCGAGCTGGCCGAGCATCGGACCGAGGCTGGCGACCTGCCACCAGAGCCATTCCTGCGCCTTCCACCGGGCATGGCCCGACGGCGCGAGGAAACCGTGATACCTGTCCGCCAGATAGGTGAGGATCGCGCCGCTCTCGAAGATGGAGAGCGGCCCGCCCTCCGCGCCGTGATCGACCAGCGCGGGGATCTTCCCGTTGGGCGAGACCCCGAGGAAGTCCTTCTGGAACTGCTCATCCCTGCCGATATCGACGAAGTGGATCTCGTAGGAGAGGCCCAGCTCCTCCAGCAGGATCGGAACCTTCCTGCCGTTCGGCGTGGTCCAGGTGTGCAGGACGAGCATCGGGCCTCTCCTCGGGTCATCGACGGTGGCAGCTTAGCCCTGCATCGCCTCCAGCTCCACGCCCTTGGTCTCCTGCACCAGCTTCGCCACGAACGGGATCGAGACGAGCGCGAAGAAGGCGTAGACCGCATAGGCGCCGACCAGACCGATCGAGGCGAGCAGGATCGGGAAGGTCATGGTGATCGCGAAGTTCGCCACCCACTGCGACAGGCCGGAGACGGCCAGCGCCGATCCGCGCACCTGGTTGGGGAACATCTCGCCCAGCATCACCCAGACGACCGGGCCCCAGCTGAGGTTGAAGAAGATCGAGTAGATGTAGACGCTCACCACCGCGATCATGCCGGGCGTGTAGGCGAGCGCGAGCTTGCCGTCGGCGCCGGTCGTGCCGGTGGAGAGCGCGATCGCGACGACGATCAGCATCACCGCCATGCCCGCCGAACCGACCAGCAGCAGCGGCTTACGCCCCACACGGTCGACGAGGTTGGACGAGATCAGGCAGGAGATCACCGCCAGCACGCCGGTGAGGATGTTGAAGCCGAGCGACGCCGCCTCGGTATAGCCGATCGACTGCCACAGCACCGATCCGTAGTAGAAGATCACGTTGATGCCGACGAGCTGCTGGAAGGCGGCGATGCCGACGCCGGCCCACACCACCTTGCGGATCTTGCCGGTCGCCGGATTCTTCAGGTCGGCGAGGCTCGGCTTGTGGTCGCGGTTGAGCGAGGCCTCGATCTCGCCGATCTTCTGCTTCGCCTCGGCATCGGTCATGATCTTGTCGAGCACGCCGTGCGCTTCGTCCTTCCGGCCTCGCGCCACGAGGTAGCGCGGGCTTTCCGGAATGGTCAGCAGCGCGAAGAAGAAGATCGCCGAGGGCACGGTCTGCATCCAGAACATCCAGCGCCACGCCTCGAGACCACCCCACAGCGGATGCATCGCGCTGCCGGCGAAATGCGCGAGCAAAGCGTTGGAGATGAACGAGCCGAGCAGGCCGACGTTGATCATGATCTGCTGCAGCGTGGAGAGCTTGCCGCGCGTCGCCGCCGGCGTCACCTCGGCCACATAAGCGGGCGACAGCACCGAGGCGGCGCCCACCGCGAAGCCGCCGATCAGGCGCGCTGCGACGAACATCGCCGATCCGGTCGCCGCACCCGCGCCGATGGCGGAGAGGAAGAACAGCACCGCCGAGACGATCAGGATCGAGCGACGGCCGTAGACGTCGGCCAGCGACCCGGCCGCGAACGCACCCACCGCCGAACCGAGCAGCACCGAGGCGACGTTGAAGCCGGTGCCCGCGCTGGTGGTGTGGAAAGCCTGCTGCAGCCCTTCGACCGTGCCGTTGATCACGCCGCTGTCGAATCCGAACAGGAAGCCGCCGATCGTGGCGACGCCGCTGATCAGTGCGATAAATCCGCCGTATGAAGTCGCGCTCTGGCGCATGTCCCCTCCCGCAAAAGTGAGCCGACCGCTGGGCGGCCTTGTCGTGAAACCTTGCGTAACAGATGCACCGGCACCCGCAAATGGTTTATGGCAGCGCTGCCATCGTGGGACACGGACATACGAAAAGCCTTGCCTTCTGGCGGAAAAAGCCCATGTGCGGCGCCATGCCCTTTTCAAGTCTCCCCGCCTCGCTTGCCGAGGCGCTCGCCGCGCGTGGTTATGCGGCGCCCACCGCCGTGCAGGCCGCCGTCATCGAGCCGGACGCCGACGGCCGCGATCTCATCGTTTCCGCGCAGACCGGCTCCGGCAAGACGGTCGCCTTCGGCCTCGCCATGGCGAAGCAGCTGCTGGACGACGCCGGCAGTGCCGGTCCGTCCGGCCCGCCCAAGGCGCTGATCATCGCCCCCACGCGCGAGCTGGCGCTGCAGGTCAGCCGCGAGCTGATGTGGCTCTACAAGGAAGCGCGCGCCTGGATCGCGACCTGCGTCGGCGGCATGGACGCCAACCGTGAGCGCCGAAATCTGGCGCAGGGCGCGCATATCGTGGTCGGCACGCCGGGCCGCCTGCGCGACCATCTGGAGCGCGGCGCGCTGGACCTGTCGCAGCTCAAGGTCGCCGTGCTCGACGAGGCCGACGAGATGCTCGACATGGGCTTCCGCGAGGATCTAGAGGAAATCCTCGACGCCACGCCGGAAGGCCGTCGCACCCTGCTCTTCTCGGCGACCATGCCCAAGCCGATCGTGGCGCTCGCCAAGCGCTACCAGAAGGATGCGCTGCGCATCTCGACCGTGGGCGAGGATCGCGGCCATGGCGACATCAGCTATCAGGCCGTCACCGTCGCACCCTCCGACATCGAGAATGCGGTGGTCAACCTCCTGCGCCTGCACGAGCCGGACACCGCCATCCTGTTCTGCGCGACCCGCGACGCGGTGCGCAGCCTGCATGCCAGCCTGGTCGATCGCGGCTTCTCGGCCGTCGCGCTGTCGGGCGAGCACAGCCAGTCCGAGCGCAACCATGCGCTGCAGGCCTTGCGCGACCGTCGCGCGCGCGTCTGCGTCGCCACCGACGTCGCGGCGCGCGGCATCGATCTGCCGTCGCTCAGCCTCGTCATTCATGTCGAGCTGCCGCGCGATGCCGAGGCGCTGCAGCACCGGTCCGGCCGCACCGGCCGTGCGGGCCGCAAGGGCATCGCCGCGCTGATCGTCCCCTATCCGCGCCGCCGCCGGGTCGATGCGATGCTGAAGGGCGCGCGCATCCAGGCGGAGTGGATGCCCGCGCCGAGCGCCGAAGACGTGATGAAGGCGGATCGCGAGCGGCTGATCGTCGCGTTGCTCCAGCCCGTCGAGATCGAGGACGAGGATCGTGCGCTGGCCGAGCGCCTGATCGCCGAGCGCACGCCCGAGGATATCGCCGCGATGCTGGTGCAGGCGCACCGCGCCAAGCTGCCCGCGCCGGAGTCGCTGGTCGAAGGGTCCGACGCCGGGCCGCCCGAGCGTCGCGAGCGGATCGAGGGCGTGTGGTTCCGTATGGATGTCGGCCGCCAGCACAATGCCGATCCGCGCTGGCTGCTGCCTCTGCTCTGCCGGCGCGGCCATATCACCAAGAACGAGGTCGGCGCGATCCGGATCATGCCGAACGAGACATTGTTCGAGATCCATCCGGCGGCCGCGCACAAGTTCCAGCAGTCGATCAAGCGCACCGGCGGCAACGACGATAACGACGTGACGATCGAGCCAGCGCCGAACGGTGCGCCCGCCGGTCGCGGCGGCGCACCGTCCGGCCCGCATCGCCACCGCCGCGCCGGCCCGCCGCCCCGTGGCGGTCGGCCGGGGCCGCGCCGTTGAGGATACTCGTCGACGCGGACGCCTGCCCGGTCAAGGAAGAGGTCTACAAGGTCGCGTTCCGGCGCGAGGTGCCGGTGACTTTGGTGGCCAATTCGCACCTGCGCGTGCCGCCGCACCCGCTGATCAGCCGCGAGACCGTCACCAACGTGCTCGACGCCGCCGACGATCGGATCGCCGAACTGGCCGGGCCGCAGGATGTGGTGGTGACCGCCGACATCCTGCTCGCCGATCGCTGCCTGAAGGCCGGCGCGACGGTGCTGGCGCCGACCGGAAAGCCCTTCACCGCCGCCTCGATCGGCAGCGCCATCGCGGTGCGCGCGATCATGGTCGATCTGCGTGCGGGCGGCGACCAGATCGGCGGCGCCGCGCCTTTTTCCAAGCAGGACCGCTCGCGCTTCCTTCAGGCGCTAGACGAGGCGCTGGTGCGGCTGGCGCGGGTCTAGATCAAGCCTAGTTTCTCCCGCCGCATCCAGCGCGTCATCATCAGCACCGCCGCTGCGGCGAGACCGGCGGCCAGGCCGACCCAGACGCCGATGCCGCCCCAGCCGAGGTGGAAAGCGAACAGGATCGCCGTCCCGAAGCCGATCACCCAGTAACCGAGCGCGGCGAACAGCATCGGCACGGCGGTATCGTGGATACCGCGCAGCATCCCCGCCCCCACCGCCTGCGCACCGTCGACCAGCTGGAACAGCGCCGCCACCGTCAGGAACGCGACCGCCAGATCGATCACGTGCGCGTTGGCGGGCGTGTGGAGATCGAGGAACAGGCCGACGAGGAAGCGCGGCGCCAGCAGCATCAGGCTCGCCGAGCAGACCATGAACACCATCGTCACACCGAACGCCGCCCAGCCCGCGCGGCCGACGCCCACCCGGTCGTGCCGACCATAAGCGAGGCCGACGCGCACCGTCGTCGCCTGCCCGATGCCGAGCGGCACCATGAAGCAGAGCGAGGCGATCTGGATCGCCACCGCATGCGCCGCCAGCTCCGGCTCGCCGATCATCCCCATCAGGAAGACGGCGGCGTTGAAGATGGTCACCTCCATCCCCAGCGTTACCGCGATCGGCAGGCCCAGCCGCCAGACCTGCGCGAAACGCACCCAGTCCGGCCGCCAGAAATTGCCGAACAGGCGGTAGCGGCGGAATTGCCGGTGCCGCGTCACCACGATGGCGAGGCCAACCGCCATCACGCTGTTGGAAATCGTGCTCCCCAGCCCCGCTCCGTAAAGGCCGAGCGCCGGCAAGCCGAACTTCCCGAAGATCAGCGCATAGTTGAGGATCGCGTTGGAGAAGACCGCGAAGGCCCCGGCGGCGAACGCCCAGCCCGGCCGCTCCAGCGCCGAAACGAACGACTTCAGCACCTGATAGACAAACAGCGGCAGCATCCCGAACATCATCGGGCGGACGAGATGCGCCGCCTGCCGGGCCAGCTCCGGTTCCTGGCCGAACAGCAACAATATGCCCTCGGCATGCCAGAGCAGCAGCCAGATGGGGATGACCAGCGCCACCGCCGCCCACAGGCTCTGCCGGACAGTGCGCCTGACATCGCGAACGTTGTGCGCGCGCTGGCCCAGCGCACGGGCCATCATCGGCGACGCCGCGATCATCACGCCAACGCCGAAGATCATGCAGGCATTGTAGAGGTTCACGCCGAGCGATCCGGCCGCCAGCACCTTCGGCCCCGCCCAGCCGAGCAGCACCACATCGGTCGCCGGGATCAGCGCCTGCGCGAGGTTGGTCAGCACCAGCGGATAGGCGAGCGCCACCGTTGCGCGCGCCTCCTGCCGCCACCAGCTCCTGTCCTGCATCCCGCTCATGTCGCCCGGTTGGGCGCCTGGACCCGGATTGGCAAGAGGCTTGGACCGTGTGGCCGTCTTGCCGCACCTGCGAAGAACAGGCCGTCATGACGGGTTTGTCACTTTTATGGCGGCGTAATGTTACATTATCTCGCCGCGAAGCCGGTTCCGGAGATTCGCATGCCCCCCAGGTTCGTTCTGTTGCTCAGCGTCGCCGCCATTTCCGTTCTGCCCGCGGCCGCCCACGCAACCGATGCGGCCCCCCCCGTCACCACCGACAAGGACAGCGATGCGGCCGCCGCCGCCACCGCGCAACCCAAGGCGATCGTCGTCACCGGACACCGGCTGGACGAGGCGCGCGCCTCCATCCAGCCCTCGCTTGGCGCGACGGCCTACGGCGTCGACCAGGCGACCATCCAGAAGCTGCCGGGCGGCGACAACCAGCCGCTCAACCAGCTCATCCTCCAGGTGCCGGGCACCGCGCAGGACGGCTTCGGCCAGCTCCACATCCGCGGCGACCACAATGGCCTCGAATACCGCATCAACGGCACCATCCTGCCCGAGGGCCTCGCCGTCTTCGGCCAGACGCTCAGCCCCCGCCTGATCAACAGCTTCAACCTGCTGACCGGCGCGCTGCCCGCCCAATATGGCCTGCGCACGGCCGGCATCATCGACATCACCACCAAGAACGGCTTCCAGAACAAGGGCGAGATCAGCCTGTACGGCGGCAGCCACGATACGATCATGCCGAGCGCCGATTATGGCGGCTCGACCGGCAACACCAACTACTTCGTCTCCGGCAGCTTCACCCACAACCGGCTTGGCATCGAGAGCGTCGACGGCTCCTCCAACCCGCTGCACGACAAGACCGATCAGGCCAATGCCTTCGCCTATGTCGATCATATCCTGGGCGACGGGGACCGGATTTCCTTCCTCGGCGGCTTCTCCAACGACTATTTCCAGATCCCCAACCCGCGCGGGCTTCATGCCGAGGACACCAACCCTGGCTGGAACGTCGGCGGCCAGACCGATTACCTCTCCAACGACCTGAACGAGCGCCAGCTGGAGCGCACCGGCTTCGGCGCCGTCTCCTGGCTGCACCATGGCGGGGACTTCACCTGGCAGACCTCGCTCTACGCTCGTTATTCGGAACTGGTCTACCGACCGGACATCACCGGCGAACTGCTGTTCAACGGGCAGGCGCAGCAGGCGAAGAAGCAGGATTTCACCGTCGGCCTCCAGTCCGAAGCGGCGTATCACATTTCCGATCACCACACGCTGCGTGGCGGCGTGATCCTGAGCCGCGATCGCGGCACCAGCGACACCAACACCTTCGTCTTTCCCGGCGAGTATGAGATCGACCCCACCACACTGGAGCGCACCGGGATCTTCGACCAGACCGGCCAGCCGATCGGCATCGTCGACAACAGCGCATCGACCGAGTGGACCGAGAGCGTGTACCTGCAGGACGAGTGGAAGATCCTGCCCACCGTGACGCTCAATTTCGGCGGCCGCTACGATCATTATTGCGGCTTCCGCTGCGAGCATCAATTCAGCCCCCGCGTCAACGCCGTGTGGCAGCCGAGCCGCGACACGACCTTCCACGCCGGTTACGCGCGCTATTTCTCGCCGCCGCCGTTCGAGAACGTGGCGACCACCAGCATCACCAAGTTCGTGGGCACCAGCGCAGCGCCGACCGACCCCACCGCGCTCAACACCACACCCTATGCCGAGCGGCAGAATTATTTCGACGTCGGCGTGGAGCAGAAGATCGGCCCGGTCACCGCGACGATCGACGGCTATTACCGCAAATCCCGCAATCTGGTGGACGAAGGCCAGTTCGGCGCGCCGATCATCCTGACGCCGTTCAACTACCGGTACGGCACGATCTACGGCATCGAGGGGAGCCTCAGCTACCAGCGCGGTCCCTGGCTGGCCTACGGCAACCTCGCCTACGCCAAGGCGCGCGGCAAGGACATCGTATCCGGCCAGTTCAACTTCGATCCGGCCGATCTCGCCTATATCCAGAAGCACTACATCTTCCTCGATCACGACCAGCGCTGGACGGGATCGGCGGGCGTTTCCTACAGCTTCGAAGACGGCTTCCTGCGCGGCTCCAAGCTCGGCGGCGACATGCTCTACGGATCGGGGCTGCGCACCGACGGTGCGGTGCCCAATGGTGGCAAGCTGACACCCTATGCCCAGTTCAACCTGACCGCGAGCCACAAGTTCGACGGGCCGGGGATCGAGGTGCGGCTCGACGTCACCAACGTGCTCGACCACAAATACGAGATCCGCGATGGATCGGGCATCGGCGTCGGCGCGCCGCAATATGGCCCGCGCCGCGGCGTGTTCGTCGGTATCTCCAAGGATATCTGATCGGCGTCAGGCGGTCGCCAGCTTCTGCTCGCGCCGCCGGTCGTCCCACATCGTCACCGCCCAGATGGCGAAGCCGCCGAGCGCGAGGCAGGCGCCGACCGGGCCGGTGGAGGTCCAGCCCCAGCCGGCATCGATCGCGAAGCCACCGAGCAGCGGGCCGAGCGCATTGGCGGTGTTGAACGCCGAATGGTTGAGCGCGGCGGCAAGTTGCTGCGCGTCGCCCGCTACGTCCATCAGGCGCGGCTGGAGCACCACGCCGAGCGACCCCGCGATCGCGATGAAGAACACGTCGATCATCACCAGCACCGGGCTGTGCGCGGCAAGCGGAAAGAGCAGCAGGGTCGCGGCCGAGAAGAGAAGCAGCGCGCCGCCGGTCGGCATCAGCGCCTTGTCGGCGAACCACGGCACCACGATGTTGCCCACCGTCATGCCGATACCGAACACCGCGAACACCACCGGCACGAAGCCCGGCGAGACGTGCGTCACCGCCGTCAGCGTGGTGGCGAGATAGGTGTAGACGCAGAACAGGCCGCCGAAACCGATCGCGCTGATCGCCAGCAGCAGCCAGACCTGTCCGTTCTTCAGCGCGCCGAGTTCCCGCAGGGGGCTGGCCTCGGGATGGGCGGCATCGCGCGGCGCGAACATCGCGACCATCGCCACCGTGATCAGCGCGAGGACCGAGACGATCGCGAAGCCCGATCGCCAGCCCACCGCCTGCCCGATCCAGCTCGCCGCCGGCACGCCGATCACGGTCGCGGTGGTAAGGCCCAGGAAGATACGGCCGATCGCCATCGCGCGCCGATCCGGCGGCACCAGCGAGGTGGCGACCAGAGCGGCGATGCCGAAATAGGCGCCGTGCGGCAGGCCCGCGAGGAAGCGGAAGACAATCAGCCAGCCATAGCTCGGCGCGATCGCCGACAGCCCGTTGCCGAGCGCGAACAGCGTCATCAGGGCGATCAGCTGGGTCCGCCGGGCGAGCTTCGCGCCGATCACCGCGATCAGCGGCGCACCGACCACCACGCCCAGCGCATAGGCCGAGATGATGTGGCCGGCGGTCGGCTCGTCGATATGCAGGCCGCGTGCGAGATAGGGCACCAGCGCCATCGACGCGAACTCGGTGGTGCCGATCGCGAAACCGCCCATGGCGAGTGCGAGCATCACCAGCCCCGGATGGACATGCGTCTTGGGCTGGAAAGATGTCATACGGCGGCTCCGGCTTGGTTGCACCGCAGCATGTATGACAGCGCTGGAAGATGGCAAGGTGATAAAGATGCCGGCCGCGCGATCGACTGTCCCCCCGGATCAGGGTCGCGGCAGCCGGCATCTTCCCCCGGAACGCCGCCGCCTCTATGGTTAAGGCGTGATTCCAACAAGCTAGACGATAGTCGAGCACCTCAGGAAAGCGCGATCGGGCCGGCGTCTGGCGCATCCGTATCTGCCCAGGTTTGCAGGCGGCTGCAGCCGTCTTCCGGATCGGATATACGGGGCGCCTGCCACGGAGCGGAGGAGAGAAACCATGAAACAGGGTGATTTCGTCTGGTACGAGCTGGCCACCAGCGATCCCGATGCGGCGCAGGCCTTCTACGAGGGCATCTCGGCGTGGACGATCGAGCCTTCGGGCATGCCGGGGATGGACTATCGGCTCGCCAAGGTCGGTGACCGGCAGGTGGCGGGCGTCATGCCGATCATGGAGATGATGGAAGACAAGCGCCCGAGCTGGCGCGGCTATATCGGCGTCGACGATGTCGATGCGATGGCGGAAAAGGTAAAGGCGGCGGGCGGCGCGGTCCATTACGGGCCGGACGACATCCCGATGGTGGGCCGCTTCGCCGTCTGCACCGATCCGCAGGGTGCGCTGTTCATGCTGTTCCGGGGCGCCGGCGAGCCCGCCCCCGATCTCGATCCCGCGACGCCGGGCGCGATCGGCTGGCACGAGCTCACCACCAGCGACTGGGAGGCCGCGTGGAGCTTCTATGCCGGCCTGTTCGGCTGGGAGAAGGCGATGGCCGTCGATATGGGCGACATGGGCACCTACCAGACCTTCACGATCAACGGCGTCCATGCCGGCGGCATGATGACCGCGCCCGGACAGCCTGCCGCCTGGCGCTACTATATCACCGTCGCCGACATCGACGCGGCGGCGAAGGCGATCGGCGAGGGCGGCGCGACCATCCAGATGGGGCCGCACGAGGTGCCCGGCGGAAGCTGGATCGTGATGGGCCTCGATCCGCAGGGGGCGGCCTTCGCCGTCTCCGGACCGAAGAAAGGCTGAGGCAAAAAGAAAGGCCCCCGGTTTCCCGAGGGCCTTTCCTTTGTCGACCTGAGCCGGACGATCAGTCGTCGTCGCGGGTCAGGAACGCGGGCGCGAAGTCCGGCGCGGGGCCGTCGTCGTTACCGCCCGAACGCTCGGAACGCTCGCGGCGCGGGCCGCGATCGCCGCCACGGTCGCCAC
Source organism: Sphingomonas-like bacterium B12 (assembly GCA_000333335.1). Taxonomy (GTDB): domain Bacteria; phylum Pseudomonadota; class Alphaproteobacteria; order Sphingomonadales; family Sphingomonadaceae; genus Solisphingomonas. The sequence goes on from BACX01000459.1 coordinate 13,831, forward strand.
CGCGATCACGGCGGGGACCGCCACGATCGCCGTCGCGGCGCGGGCCACGGCCTTCGCGGTCGCCACGCGGACCACGGTCACCACCCTCGCGCGGCTCGCGCGGCGGGCGGGTGTCCTCCAGTTCGGCGCCGGTCTCCTGATCGACGACGCGCATCGACAGGCGGACCTTGCCGCGCTGGTCGATCTCGAGAACCTTGACCTTCACTTCCTGGCCCTCGGACACGACGTCCTTCGGCGAGGCGACGCGCTCGTTCTTCATCTCGGAGACGTGGACGAGGCCGTCCTTGCCACCCATGAAGTTCACGAAGGCGCCGAAATCGACGATGTTGACGACCTTGCCGTTGTAGATCTTGCCGATCTCCGGCTCCTCGACGATGCCCTTGATCCAGTTCATCGCCGCTTCGATCTGCGCCGTATCGGACGAGCTGATCTTCACCGTGCCGTCATCGTCGATGTCGACCTTGGCGCCGGTGGTGGCGACGATCTCGCGGATCACCTTGCCGCCGGTGCCGATCACGTCGCGGATCTTGTCCTTGGGAACGGACATCGTCTCGATGCGCGGCGCGTGGGCGCTGAGCTCCGTGCGGGTGTGGTCGAGCGCCTTGGCCATTTCGCCGAGGATATGCGCGCGGCCGTCCTTGGCCTGGTGCAGCGCGGTCTCGAAGATCTCCTTGGTGATGCCGGCGATCTTGATGTCCATCTGCATCGTGGTGATGCCTTCGGACGTGCCGGCCACCTTGAAGTCCATGTCGCCGAGGTGATCCTCGTCGCCGAGAATGTCCGACAGAACCGCGAACTTCTTGCCTTCGAGGATCAGGCCCATCGCGATGCCCGAGACCGGGCGCTTGATCGGCACGCCGGCGTCCATCATCGCGAGCGAACCGCCGCAGACGGTCGCCATCGACGAGGAGCCGTTGCTCTCGGTGATGTCGGAGGTCAGGCGGATCGTGTAGGGGAATTCCTCCTTGGTGGGCAGCACGCCGTGCAGCGCGCGCCACGCCAGCTTGCCGTGGCCGACTTCGCGACGGCCCGGCGCGCCGAAGCGGCCCACTTCACCGACCGAGTAAGGCGGGAAGTTGTAGTGGAGCATGAAATGCTCGTACTTCAGGCCGTTCAGCCCGTCGATCATCTGCTCGGATTCCTTGGTGCCCAAGGTGCAGGTGGAGATCGACTGGGTCTCGCCGCGGGTGAACAGCGCCGAGCCGTGAGCGCGCGGCAGGAAGTGCGCCTCGGCCACGATCGGGCGGATCTGGGTGGTGGTGCGACCGTCGATACGGGTGCCGTCCTTCAGGATGGCGCCGCGCACGATCTCGGCCTCGAGCTTCTTGACGAGCTTGATGGCGACCATCTGCTCCTGCGGCGTCTTGTCGGCCATGGCGGCCTTGGCCTTGGCGCGGGCCTCGTTCAGCGCGTTCGAGCGGGCCGACTTGTCGACCAGCTTGTAGGCCTTCTCGATGTCCTTGCCGATCAGCTTCTTGAGCTCGGCCTTGACCTTCGAATTGTCGTCGCCCGACTTCAGCTCCCAAGGATCCTTGGCGGCCTTCTCGGCGAGCTTGATGATCGCGCCGATCACCTCGCGGCAGGCGTCATGCGCGAACATGACGGCACCGAGCATGACTTCTTCCGAAAGCTCCTTAGCTTCGGATTCGACCATCATCACCGCGTCCTGCGTGGCAGCGACGACGAGGTCGAGCGAACCGGCGGCGACGTCGGCGTCGGTCGGGTTCAGGAGATACTCGCCGTCCTTGTAGCCGACGCGGGCGGCGCCAATCGGGCCCATGAACGGCACGCCCGAGATGGTGAGCGCGGCCGAGGCGGCGACCATCGCGAGGATGTCCGGCTCGTTCTCGCCGTCATAGCTCAGCACCTGGGCGATGACGTTGATCTCGTTGTAGAAGCCCTCCGGGAACAACGGGCGCACGGGGCGATCGATGAGGCGGGAGACGAGCGTCTCCTTCTCGGTGGCGCCACGCTCGCGCTTGAAGAAGCCGCCGGGGATGCGGCCGGAGGAGAAATACTTCTCCTGATAGTGGACGGTGAGCGGGAAGAAATCCTGCCCTTCCTTTACCGACTTGGCGGCGGTGACGGCGCACAGCACGACCGTCTCGCCGAGCGTCGCGAGCACCGCGCCGTCGGCCTGGCGGGCGACGCGGCCCGTTTCCAGCGTGAGGGTCTTGCCGCCCCACTGGATTTCCACCTTCTTGGTATCGAACATATCTTTTCCTTCACCGGTGGCCCGATGCCTGCCGGAACAGCGTGCGGGCTAGCCGGCCCGCGGCGGTTCGGAGCCTGTCCGGCTCCCGAGGGCGATTGGCCGGATTGCCATGCCCTCCATGCGAAACGGCCCGCCAGAGGCGGGCCGTCCGAAACTCTTGTTACTTCCGAAGCCCGAGCTTGCCGATCAGATCGGCGTAGCGCTGGACGTCCTTCTTCTTCAGATAGTCCAGCAGGCTGCGGCGCTTGTTCACCAGCATCAGCAGGCCGCGGCGCGAATGGTTGTCCTTCGCGTGGGTCTTGAAGTGCTCGGTGAGGTTCTTGATGCGCTCGGTCAGGATCGCGACCTGCACCTCGGGCGAACCGGTGTCACCCGACGCGCGGGCGTTATCTTCGATGACCGTGGTCTTGCGCTCGGCAGTGATCGACATCGTGTTACTCCTATAATCTAGAGGTTGAAGCCTCGCACCACCTTCACTTCGATCCCGTCCGACTGGACGAGGGCGACCGGAACAGACTGGGCGGTCGCGAAGTAGAGGCCCGGTGTTTTGGCGATCCCGATCACCGGACGCCCCTGGCGGAGCGCCCCTGCCTGATCGGGGGTGAGAGCGAGAGCCGGGATGTCGTCCAGCCCTGCCTTCAATGGCAGTAGTGCCTGTTCAAGGGTGCGGGCCTTAGCGAGTTCGGCCAGAGAGTCCAGCGAAATCGCCTGATCCAGCGTGAACGGGCCGGACTTGATGCGGCGAAGCATGGTGACGTGGCCGACCGTGCCGAGCGCGATGGCGATGTCGCGCGCGAGGGAGCGGATGTAGGTGCCCTTGGAGACGGTGGCGAGGAGGGTGGCGTGATCGTCTCCCCTGTCCTCGATCTCCAGCGCGTGGATCGTCACATTCCGCCCCGCCAGCACCACCTCTTCGCCCGCCCGCGCGAGATCGTAGGCGCGCTGGCCGTCCACCTTGAGCGCGGAATAGGCCGGCGGCACCTGCTCGATCGGGCCGGTGAAGCGCGGCAGCACTGCTTCCAGCGCAGCGAGCGTCGGCCGCACGTCCGACGTCGCGATCACCTCGCCTTCGAGGTCAAGCGTGTCGGTCTGCTCGCCGAACTTCACGGTGAAGGCATAGGCCTTGTCGGCATCCAGCATCCGGCCGGACAGCTTGGTCGCCTCGCCCAGCGCGATGGGGAGGACACCGGAGGCCAGCGGATCGAGCGTGCCGCCATGGCCCACCTTCACCTTGGCATAGCCGCCGTCGCGCAGCGCGCGCTTCGCCTTCGAGACGATGTCGGTCGATCCGGGGCCGACTGGCTTGTCGATGATGAGCCAGCCGTGGAGGGCGGTCTTGTCCTGCGTCATGGGGCGGGCGCCCTAGGGCCGCGGCGCCCCGGCGGCAAGCCTCACTTGAGCCTGAGCGTCTTGTAGCCCGGCGGCACCGGCGAGCGGGTGACCGAGGAGATCAGGCAGCGCTGCCCCTCGACGACGATCGCCGCCTTGTTGTCCAGCGGCCCGCTCGACCCGGCGGTGTCCACCGAGAAGGTCTGCGCCTGCGCCAGCCGCGAGCAGTCCGGCTGGACGTGGAGATAGTACCATTTCCCGTCGGTCTTGGAGACGAGGTAGATGCCGCGCGTGCCGTCAATGCGGTAGTCGCTCCACCCGTCCTGCCCGAAGAAGGGGATCGAGACTTCCGGCCCGGTGGGCGCTTCGGGTGCGACCGGCACGGCGAGCGCGGGCGTGGCCAGGGCGACGATCAGCGGGGCAAGCAACAGGCGCATGAGCTATCTCCGGCATAAACGGGTACGCCCCGCCACCGGAATGTCCGGTGAACGGGGCGCCCCTTTTATAACGGCGGCGCGTAACGCGCCGGTGGCCGGATCAGGGCCGGGCCTTCAGCGAATCCCGGATCTCGCGCAGCAGGATCACCTCGGCCGAATCCGGCGCGGGGGCGGCCGGCGTCTCGGCCTGCTTCTTGGCGGTCATCTCCATCGCCTTGTTCACGCCGCGCACCAGCAGGAAGATGATGAAGGCGACGATCAGGAAGTTCACCGCCTGGGTGATGAACTCGCCATAGCCGAGCAGCGGCACGCCGGCCTTCTTGAGCGCGGCATAATCGCTCGATCCCTGCAGCGCGGCGGGCACCTTTTCCGGCGAGAGGATCAGGAAATAGCCCGAGAAATCGAGGCCACCGAAGATCTTGCCGATCAGCGGCATCAGCACGTCCTCGGTCAGCGAGGTCACGATCTTGCCGAACGCGGCGCCGATGATGACCGCGACCGCGAGATCGAGGACATTGCCCCGCATGATGAATGCCTTGAATTCCTTCAACATGGCTCGCCCTCCACTACGCCAGACTCATAATCGAGGTTAACGATTTGAAACGCACGGGCAAGGGCGTAACTTGCTGGCGCGGATCGGGAACTGTATTAGCCGAACCAGACGCTTGGGAGTGTTTCGATCATGATGCTTCGCCGCCGCCTGACCCTCGCCGCCCCCTTCGCCGCGCTCGCGCTGGCCGGGTGCGGGGTCAACGCCATCCCCACCGCCGAGGAAAATGCCAAGGCCAAGTGGGCCGACGTGCAGAACCAGTATCAGCGCCGTGCCGACCTGATCCCCAATCTGGTCAGTACGGTGAAGGGCTATGCCGCGCACGAGCAATCGACGCTGACCGCCGTGGTCGACGCGCGCGCCAAGGCGACGCAGGTCACCGTGACCGGCGACGACATCAGCAATCCGGACAAGATGAAGCAGTTCCAGGATGCGCAGAACCAGCTGACCGGCGCGCTCGGCAAGCTGCTGGCGGTCAACGAGGCCTATCCGGATCTGAAGGCGGACCAGAACTTCCTGGCGCTGCAGTCGCAGCTGGAAGGCACCGAGAACCGCATCGCGGTGGCGCGGTCGGACTACAATGCGGCGGTGCAGGCGTATAACACGCGCATCCGCACCTTCCCGGACAGCATCACCGCCAAGGTGGTCTACGGCGCCAAGCCGATCACCCCCTTCACCGCGACCACGCCCAACGCCGAGACCGCGCCGACCGTGAAGTTCTGAGGCCAAGGTGATGTCCTCCCTCCCCGTCATGCGGGCGCACGCCGGCATCTCAGGCGGCTGGCGCGGCGCCCGCCCCACCGAGACCCCGGCGTTTGCCGGGGTGACGGAGTGGTTGTGGGGGCTGGCGCTTGCCCTGCTCACGCTGATCGCCGCGCCCGCGCAGGCGCTGACCGTCCCGGCCTTCACCGGGCTGGTGGTCGATCAGGCCAACATCCTCCCCGCCGACCGCAAGGCCGCGCTGGAGCAGAAGCTGGAGGCGTTCCAGCAGAAGACGCATCGCCAGCTGGTCGTCGCGACGGTGACCGATATGGGCGGTGACGACATAACCACCTACGGCACGAAGCTCTATCGCGCGTGGGGTATCGGCCTGAAGGACGCCTCCGCGCGCTGGCCGGGCAATGTCCGCGAACTCGAAAACCGCGTGAAGCGCGCGATCATCAGGCGAAGGCAAG
>BACX01000458.1 GCA_000333335.1 Sphingomonas-like bacterium B12
GATCGCTCCCGATCTCGGTGGATCGGCGGATCAGGCGCGCGACAGCGGCGGTGAAGTCTACCGCGCTGCNGATGCCGCGAGCGCGGCGCAGGCGGTGGTGCGACTGATCGATCGCGGTGTCGCGCATTTGGGCGCCGAGGCCCGCGCGAGGGCTGGCCGGACGCGCAGGCTCGACGCGCATTTCGCCGAGCTGTTCGCCAGCTACGAGGCGATCGTCGGCGGCGCGCGCGTCGCCGCCTAGATCTCCAGCTGGCTGCCCAGCTCGACCACGCGGTTGGTCGGCAGCTTGAAGAATTCCATCGCGCTTTCGGCGTTGCGCATCATCCAGGCGAACAGCTTCTCGCGCCAGATCGCCATGCCCGGCTTGTCCGACGCGATCAGCGTCTGGCGGCCGAGGAAGAAGCTGGTCTCCATCAGCTTGAACGGCGGGCCGCATTCGCGCGCCATCGCCATGGCGGCCGGCACGTCGACCTCCTGCATGAAGCCGTATTTCAGAATGATGCGGTAGAAATCCGGCCCCAGCTCGGTGAACTCCACCCGATCGGCATCGTCGACATGCGGCCGGCCCATCACCTTCACGGTCAGGATCACGATCCGCTCGTGCAGCACCTTGTTGTGCTTCAGGTTGTGGAGCAGCGCCTGGGGCGCCCCCTCGGGCGAGGCGGAGAGGAACACCGCCGTGCCGGGCACGCGCCGTACCGACTTCGCCGCCGTCTTGATGAACAGTTCGAGCGGCATCGCGCTCTGGAATAGATGCTCGCGCAGCAGGCGGCGGCCCGTCGCCCAGGTGGTTAGCACCGTGAAGGCGCAGGCGCCGACCAGCAGCGGGAACCAGCCGCCGTCCGGGATCTTCGTGACGTTGGAGGCGAAATAGGCGCCATCGACGATCAGGAAGGCGCCGATCAGCAGGCCCGCCGCCCAGCGGTTCCACTTCCATACGGTGAAGACGAGGATGCCGACCATCAGGCTGGTGATCACCATCGTGCCGGTCACCGCAATGCCGTAGGCCGAAGCGAGATTGCCCGAAGACCGGAAGGTCAGCACCAGCATCAGCACGAAGATCAGCAGCAGCCAGTTGACCAGCGGCACGTAGATCTGCCCGGCCGCCGAGGCCGAGGTGTGGGTGATCCGCAGGCGCGGCAGGAAGCCGAGCTGGATCGCCTGCTGCGTCACCGAGTAGGCGCCCGAGATCACCGCCTGGCTCGCGATCACCGTGGCGATCGTGGCAAGGCCGACCAGCGGCAGCTGCGCCCAGTCGGGAGCGAGCCGGAAGAAGGGGTTGTCGATCGCTTTCGGATCGTCGAGCAGCAGCGCCGATTGCCCCAGATAGTTGAGCAGCAGGCAGGGGAAGGCGACGTACAGCCACGCCACGCTGATCGACTTGCGGCCGAAATGGCCCATGTCGGCGTACAGCGCTTCCGCACCCGTCACCGCCAGCACCACCGAACCGAGCGCCAGGAAGGCGAGCTTCGGGTCGAGCAGGAAGAAGTTCAGCGCCCAATACGGGTTGATCGCCGCGAGGATCGACGGATCGCGCAGGATGCCGCTCAGCCCCATCAGGCCGATGACGAGGAAATAGAAGAGCATCACCGGCCCGAAGACGACGCCGACCTTGGCGGTGCCGTAGGACTGGATGAAGAACAGGCCGATCAGGATGACGATCGAGATCGGGATCACCCATTGCTCGAACCCGTTGCCGACGATCTCCAGTCCCTCGACCGCCGACAGCACGGAGATGGCGGGCGTGATGATCGCGTCGCCGTAGAAGAGCGCGGTCGCCAGCACGCCGAGCAGGACGATGCCGCGCGTCCACTTAACCTTGCCCGATCGCACGATCAGCGCCAGCAGCGCGAGGCTGCCGCCCTCGCCGTCATTGTCCGCGCGCATCGTGACGAGGACGTACTTGATCGTCACGACCAGCGTCATCGTCCAGAAGATCAGGCTGAGCACGCCGAAGATGTGCGGCCGGTCGATCAGCAGCGGGTGCGGGCCGGCGAAGCTCTCCTTCAGCGAATAGAGTGGCGAGGTGCCGATATCGCCGAACACCACGCCGATCGCACCGAGCGCCAGCGGCAGGGTCTTGCCCGAGCCGTGCTCGGAGGAGGAATGGGCGGTATCGGTCATGGGGTTCCGTCGGCGGTGAACGCGCAAGCGCGGCTATGGGGCCTGTCCATATCGAAATCCACGCGTGCGCGTTAGCTTCGCGGTGGCGTTTCGCCGATCCGCATTAAATCCGCATAAGGTCGATCGGCAAGGCTGGTGCCGCGTGGGCAAAAAGAAAGCCCGTCGCACGGGATCGTGCGACGGGCCAGAGGGGGGAGTGCGCCCGGCCGAAGGGGGCCGGCCGGGCGATGACTCCGGGGGAACTTAGAAGCGCAGCTGGCCGAACAGGCCGATCTCGCTGTTGGTCGCGCGGCCACCGACCGGGATCGCGACGCTCGGCGCGTTCTGGTTGCCGAGGCTGGCGGCGATCAGGTCGCCATTGTTGCCGACCTCACGCTTGTAGACGATCGCCAGGTCGACGATCTTGACCGGCTCCCACTGCAGACCAGCGTTGAAATAATGCTGCTTGAAATCGTCGTTGGTGGTCTTGTTCGGCTTGATCCAGTCGTAACGACCGAAGACGCTCCAGGTCTTGGCGAAGTTCACGTTGCCGAACACGGACCAGCCATCGGCCTTGTCGGTCGCGACGGTGTGGTGTGTCCAGTC
>BACX01000457.1 GCA_000333335.1 Sphingomonas-like bacterium B12
CAGCGCCGGACGGCGTTATGTGATCGAGCGGGTGCCCGGCAGCCGCATCCGCCGGTCCGGCCTTGCCTTGTGGCTGACCATCGTCGGGACGCTCGTGCCGGCTCTGGCGGCTGTGTCGCTCGTTACCGGCCTGCGCGCCGGGGGCATGATCGCGCAGACATGGGATGCGCTGGCGGCCCATTTCGAGATTGCCAGCCTGATCGCGGCGCTGATCAGCGCCCTGGGGGGCGCACTGCTCCAGCGCCGTCAGCCTTCTTGGCGGCTGATCGGCATAGCGGACGAAACCGCGCACCGGCTTCGCCCGCTGACCTTCGCGGCGTCGGCCGTGACAATGCTGAGCGTGCTGCTGGTGGCGGTTCGCGACGGCATGGGGGCGAGCGGCCCCGCGCAGGCCGCCGTCGATGCGGTGACCGCCCTCCTCTATATCGGCCTGGTGCTGGGCATCCTGATCAGCGGGGCCAGAGCGCGGGCGCAACTGATCCGTGAGGCCGACGAGGAGCGCGGGGATCAGTCGATCATGGCATTCCTGTCGCTTGCCGCGTGGGGCGTGCTGATCCTGTCCGTGATCTCGCTCCTCACCGGCTACGTCGCCTTCTCCTACTTCCTTGCCCGGTTCGTGATCTGGATGGCGGTGGTCGCGGCGACGCTCTACCTGCTGCTGGTTGCAGTGGACGATATCAGCACCACCGTCTTCGATCGCGACGGACGGGTGGCCAGCGCCTTCCACCATGGTTTCGGTGTGCGGCGCAGTCTGGTCGATCAGTTCGGAGTCACCCTGTCCGCGCTGCTGCGGCTGCTGCTGATTCTGCTTGCCGTTGGCATGGTGTCCCGTCCTTTCGGGGCCGATGTGCCGAGCCTTTTCAGCCAGATCGCCACGATCGCGCAGGGGGTCACGATCGGGCAGGTGACGATCTCGCCCGGCA
>BACX01000456.1 GCA_000333335.1 Sphingomonas-like bacterium B12
ATCGCTGGGCTCACCGCGTCGGGGTCGACCCTACCGGCAGCTTCTGCCCCAGCGGTCGCGCGCCGGTCGCCTGCGCCATGAAGCTGCGCCAGATGCGCGCGGGCAGGCCGCCGCCCGCAAGGCCGGGGATCGGCTTGTTGTCGTCGCGGCCGACCCACACCGCCGTCACCAGCCCGTCGGCGAAGCCCACGAAGATGGCGTCGCGATTGTCCTGCGTGGTGCCGGTCTTGCCGAACACCTGCGTGTTGAGCGCCGCCGCCTTGGCGGTGCCCTGCTTGACCGTCGCCGAGAGCAGATCGAGCAGCTCGTCATGCTGGTCGGACGGGAAGTGGCTCTTATGGTCCCAGAAGCGGTCGATCCAGCCGGGCGGCGGATCGGGCAGGCCGTGCGGCGTCACCGGCCAGGCATTGCCCGCCACCGCCGCATAGGCGCGGGTCAGTTCCAGCAGCGTGATCCCCGATGTGCCGAGCGCGAGGCTGGGATCGGCGTTGAGCGGGCTGGTGATGCCGAGATCGCGCGCCGCCTTCACCACCGTGTCCGGCCCGACCTTCTGGGCGAGGCGCACGGCCGCGACGTTGCTCGATCGCGCGAACGCCTGCCGCAGCGTGATCATCCCCTGATAGCGGTGATCGGCGTTGGAGGGCGACCAGCCGCCGATGGTGATCGGCCTGTCCTCGATCTTGCTGTCCGGCGTCATGCCCGAACGCAGCGCCGCCAGATAGACGAACAGCTTGAAGGTGGAGCCGGGCTGGCGCCGCGCCTGTGTGGCGCGGTTGAGCCGCTATCCTCGTACTTGGAGCCGCCGACCATCGCGACGACGCGCCGGTCCGGCTTCATCGCGACGATGGCGACCTGCCCCTTCGAGCCGACCTGCGCGGCCGCCGCCTCGGCGGCGCGCTGGAGGCGGCTGTCGAGCGTGGTCTGCACGCTCTGCTGCTCGTATCCGCCGCCGGCCTGATCGCGCGCGGCGGGCAGCACCCAGTCGGCGAAGTAGGAGCCGCCGATCTCGGCCGGCACGGGCCTCAGGTGCAGGCGGGCGGGGTGCGCCTTCGCGGCCGTCGCGGCATCGATGAAGCCCGCATCCTTCATCGCGGCGACCACCAGCATCTCGCGCGCCTGCGCGCCTGCGAGGTTGGTCGAGGGCGCGAGCTTCGACGGCGCCTTCATCAGCCCCGCCAGCATCGCCGATTCGGAGACGGAAAGATCCTCCGGTTGCTTGCCGAAATAGTGATGCGCGGCGGCGCGCAGCCCGTAGACGTTGTCGCCGAAATAGACGTTGGAGAGGTAGCGCGAGAGGATCTGGTCCTTGGAGAGCCACGCCTCCAGCCAGAAGGCGACCATCACCTCGCGGATCTTGCGCCCCGCCGTGCGATCCGAATTGAGGAAGACCAGCTTGGACAACTGCTGGGTGATGGTCGATCCGCCCTCGCGCACATGGCCGGCGCGCAGATTGTGCCACGCCGCGCGCGCGATGCCGTGGGGGTCGATCGCCCAGTGATGATAGAAGCGCCGGTCCTCGATCGCGACGAAGGCCTGCCAGACGTGCGGCGGCAGCTTCGTCACGTCCACCGGCCGATCGGTGACGGCACCCCTGCGCGCGAACATCCGCCCGTTCGAATCGGTGAGCGCGATGCTCGGCGGCGCGATCGGCTGGAGCGACTTGGAGAGCGGCGCGGTCACCGCCAGCCACGCCACCGCCGCCATGAGGAGCAGGAGGACGCCCGAGATCGCCCAGCGCAGCCACCAGAAGCGGCGCCGGCGCGGCTTCGTCGGCGCGATCGGCTGGCCGAACGGATCGCTGCCCATCGCCGGCGCGACCGGGGCGAACGGATCGACCGCAGGCGTGTTGCCGGACTCGAACTCGGGATGGTGCATCTTGGTGTATTAGTATCGCAACACGGTGGGGATGGATAGAGCTTCTATCACAATCCCTCGCCCTCCACCCATTGCGCGTTGGAGAGGCGCCGCGCGACCGACCAGGCCTGCCGCCGTATGTCCGGCACCGCGACGATCTCCCAGAAGGCGCCGCGCGTCATCGGGCCGATCACGGTGAGCCGGTCGGACGAGGCGCCGTCCGCCGCGATGGCGCGCGCGTCCTGATCGACGTCGATGCCGATGCGCAGCGGATCGGCGCGCAGCAGCCCCCGGTCGCGCAAATTGGCGAGCAAAGGCTCGTGCGTGGCGGTCAGGTCGCCCTGCGGGCCGGTGCCGTTGACGATGCGGCGGACGTGGAGCGTTTCCTCCGCATTGGCGTGGCGCGGGCGGTAGGCGAGGCGCACGCCGTCGCCCTCCGGCGCGGTATCCGTCACCTTCCCCGCGAGGATCGTGAGCTTGCCGCTCTCACGCATTTCCTCGATCTTCTTCGCCACCGACGGCGCGAGGCGGTGACGGTGCACGTCCCACCAGGGGCGCAGGTGGCGCAGGAAGCGTTTACGCTCCGCCACGTCCATCGCGCGCCACAGGCCCTGCGTGTACGGGCGCAGCTCGTCCACCGCCGCGCGCCAGTCCACCTCCGTCGCCCGTTCGCGGAGCGCCGCGATCATCGCGCTGGCGGCGGGGGCGGGGCGCTCGCTCCGCTTGGTCGCCGGCACGCCCCGGACATGCGCGCGTGGTACGAGGCCGTGGCGGGAGAGGGCCACCACCTTGCCCTCGAACCCGCGCGCATCGGCGAGCAGGGCGATGTCCACCATCGTGAGGCCGGTGCCGAGCACCAGCAAGGTGTCGTCCGGCCCCAGCCCCGAGAGGATGTCGCCATGCCACGGGACTCTAGAGGATCCCCGGGACCGA
>BACX01000455.1 GCA_000333335.1 Sphingomonas-like bacterium B12
GCGCCGGNCGCCGGATCTTCGCCGGCACGCGCCCTCTTGAAAGCCGATGCTATCTTATGCTGCTCTGGCCCCGCCAATGCCGAGATTGGAACGAATGATAAGGGCGGAGCATAACCGATGGAGCTGATGTGGCTGGAGGACTTCCTGGCGCTCGCGCGCGGGGAGAGCTTCTCCCGCGCCGCAGAGACGCGCGGCGTCACCCAGCCAGCGTTCAGCCGCCGCATCCGTGCGCTGGAGACGTGGCTGGGCGTGGTGCTGGTCGATCGCGACACGCACCGTATCTCGCTGACGGCGGCGGGCAGCCGCTTCGTGGAGGTAGCGGACGCGACTTTGCGCACGCTGGAACATGGCCGGCGCGAGGTGCGGGAGATCGCCGGCGCCTCGCAATCCAGCCTGCGCATCACCGCGACCCATGCGCTGTCGCTCACTTTCTTTCCAAGCTGGGTGCGATCGATCGAGGCGCTGTCGGCGCAGGAGGTGTCGATCCAGCTCACCGCCGACAATATGGCGGCGGCCGAACAGACGATGCTGCAGGGGCGCGCGCAGTTCCTGCTGTGCCACCATCACCCGGCGGCGGGCGACGGTGCTCGATCAGCGCAAATTCGCCTGCATCACGCTGGGCAGCGACCGACTCGTGCCGGTGAGCACGAAGGCGCAGGGCGGCAAGGGGCCGCTCCATGCGCTGCCGGCCAAGGAAAGCGCGCCGGTTTCTAATCTCGAATATGGCCCCTGAATCCGGCATGGGGCGAATCGTCGCGGCGGCCCGCGCGGCGGGCGGGCCGGTCGCGCATCTGGCGGCGGTGTTCCGATCGCACGCGGTGCTGGTGCTCACCGCCATGGCACGCGAGGGCAAGGGCGTCGCCTGGTTGCCCGAAAGCCTGGTCGCGGAGGATGTCGCCGCCGGCCGGCTCGTCCCGGCGGGTGACGAGACGTGGGGCGTGCCGATGGAGATCCGCCTCTACCGCCCGCGTGCGCGTCAGTCCCCGGCGGCGGAGGGCTTCTGGGCGCTCGCCTCGGCCGGGCCGAAGGGCGACATCGAAGAACGCATCAATTGATAGACAGCCGGCATTGGCCCGCCGGAGAGGAGCGCCGCTAAGCATCGGCCTCTTCCCGGCGAGGTCCCGATGCCGTCTCCCCGCACGCTCTACGACAAGATCATCGACCGGCACCGGGTAATGCCGCTCAACGATATCGAGGGGCCGGGCGAGCAGTTGCTGCTCTACGTCGATCGCACGGTGCTCAACGAGTATACCAGCCCGCAGGCGTTCAGCGGGCTGCGCGAGGCGGGGCGGGCGGTGTGGCGACCGGAGGCGGCGCTCGGCGTCGTCGATCACGTCAATTCGACCGCGCCCGACAGGACCGACACCGCACCGGACGAAGGCGCCCAGCGCCAGATCGACTATTTCGCGCGCAACGGCCGCGATTTCGGGATCGAGATGTACGACGTGCTGCACCCCCGGCAGGGGATCGAGCATGTCGTGCTGCCCGAACTCGGCTGGGTGGTGCCGGGCCTCGTCATCGCGGCGGGGGACAGCCACACCACCACCTACGGCGCGTTCGGCAGCGTCGGATTCGGCATCGGCACCTCGGACATCGAGCATCTGCTGGCGACGCAGACTCTTCCCTACACGCGCCTCAAGTCGATGCGCGTGACGATCGATGGTGCGGTGGCGCCGGGGGTAACGGCGAAGGATATGATCATGGCGGTGATCCGCTCGATCGGGGCGGCGGGTGCGCACGGCCATGCGCTCGAACTGGCGGGCGAGGCCGTCAGCGCGCTCGGTATCGAGGGTCGGATGACGATCTGCAACATGGCGGTGGAATGTGGGGCACGCGTCGCGCTGATCGAGCCGGACGAAGCGGTGGTCGACTATCTCGCGGGTCGCCCGAAGGCGCCGAAGGGTGCGCTGCTCGAACAGGCCCGCCGCGCATGGGCGGACCTGCGCAGCGACGACGGCGCACGGTTCGGCCGGGACGTGCGGATCGAGGCCCGTGACATCGCGCCGATGGTAACGTGGGGCACTAGCCCCGATCAGGCGCTGCCGATCGACGGCAGTATCCCCGATCCGGCTGCGCTTCCGGACGCCGAGCGGAGCAATGCCGAGCGCGCCATCGCCTATATGGGCCTGACCCCCGGCATGGCGCTGGAGGCGGTGAGGATCGACCGCGCCTTCATCGGCTCCTGCACCAATGCGCGCCTCACCGATCTGCGCGCCGCCGCCGAGATCCTGAAGGGCCGCACGGTCGCGCCGGGCGTGCGCGCGATGATCTCGCCGGGCAGCACCACCGTCCGTCGTGAGGCCGAGGCCGAGGGGCTGGACGCGATTTTCACGGCGGCCGGGTTCGAATGGCGCCAGTCCGGCTGCTCGCTCTGCCTCGCGATGAACGACGATGTGCTGGCGCCGGGCGAGCGCTGCGCATCGAGCACCAACCGCAATTTCGAGGGGCGGCAGGGCAGCGGCGGTCGCACCCACCTGATGAGTCCCGCGATGGTCGCCGCAGCCGCCGTCGCCGGCCATCTCGCCGACGTGCGCCGGATGCCGCAGCCATGACCAGTAAAGGCTTCTCTTGCCTCACCGCGACAGCGGCCGTGATGCCGGCGGCCAATGTCGATACCGACGTGATCATGCCCAAGCAGTTCCTCAAGGGCATCGATCGCGCCGGCCTCGCGCGCGGGCTGTTCCACGATCTGCGCTTCGATGCGGAAGGGCAGCCCGATCCCGCCTTCCTGCTCAACCGATCGGGCTTCGAGGATTGCCGCATCCTCGTGGTCGGCCCCAATTTCGGCTGCGGATCGTCGCGCGAGCACGCCGTTTGGGGGATGCTGCAATATGGTATCCGGGCGATCGTCGGCACCAGCTTCGCGGGCATCTTCGCGGACAATGCCGCCAATAACGGGCTGCTACTGATCGCGCTCGACGAGGAGGCACACGGCCGACTTGCGGCGCACCTCGCGGCGCGACACACTCCGCTGACGATCGATCTGGAGGCCGAGACTATCATGGTGGACGATCTCGTCCTGCCCTTCGCCATCGATCCCAGGCGGCGGCGCGCGATCATGCTGGGGCTGGACCGGATCGGCGAGACGCTGGCCCATGCCGACGCCATCCGCGCCTTCCAGACGGACTATCTCGCCGCCGCACCCTGGCTGACATGACCCCGGTTCGCGGCCATCCCGAGATCATGCCCGGCTTCCGCTGGCACGATGTCGAGACCGGCGAGGTGACGATCCGGGCGGCAGTCGGCGGCGAGGGGCCGCCGCTGCTGCTGCTCCACGGTCATCCGCAGACCCACCTCACCTGGCATAAGGTCGCCCCGATCCTCGCCCACCGCTTCACGGTGATCGCCAGCGACCTACGCGGCTATGGCGACAGCGCGAAACCGGAAGGCGGCATCGATCATGTCGCCTATTCCAAGCGGGCGATGGCGCGCGATCAGGTCGAGCTGATGCGCCAGTTCGGCCACGAACGCTTCGCGGTGATCGGCCATGATCGTGGCGCACGCGTCGCGCATCGCATGGCGCTCGATCATCCCGATGTGGTGTCGCGGCTCGCTTTGCTCGACATCGCGCCCACCGCGACGATGTACGCGCGCACCGACATGGAGTTCGCGCGGCGCTATTTCTGGTGGTTCTTCCTGATCCAGCCGTTCGACCTGCCGGAGCGGATGATCGGCGCCGACCCAGACCATTTCCTCGACCGCCATATCGCGGGTCAGATCAAGATCCCCGGATCGGTGGACCCCGCCGTGCTGGCCGAGTACCGCCGCTGCTATGCCGATCCCGCGACCCGCCACGCCATCTGCGAGGATTATCGCGCCTCGGCCGGCATCGACCTCGCCCATGACGCCGCCGATGCCGATGCGCGCATCCGGGCGCCGCTTCTCGCATTATGGGGCAGGCTCGGCACGGTCGGCGCGCTGTACGACGTGCTGGAGACGTGGCGGGAGAAAGCCGTCCATGTCGAGGGCCACGCGCTCGAATGCGGCCACAGTCCGCAGGAGGAAGTGCCCGATGCGCTGCTCGATGCGCTCGACGGCTTCCTCGCGCCATTGCGGGGCGAATGATTTGATGACGAACCGGCATTGGGCATCGGCGGCGCGGGCGCCCTACGATGCCGGATCGTTCGCGCAGGACCGGGAGGACGGGCTTCGGTGACGGTGATGTCGGACCACAAGGCGCCCCCCGCCACCCTGACGCGCACCAACATGGTGGGCATCGTCGCGGGCAACGTCCTCGAATTCTACGACTTCACCCTGTTCGCCTTCTTCGCAACCCAGATCGGCGCGAGCATGTTCGCGCACGGCAAGGGCACGGACGGCCTGCTCCTCGCGCTCGCCACCTTCGCGGTGGGCTTCATCGCCCGCCCGATTGGCGCGGTGGTCATCGGCCGCTATGCCGACCGGCGCGGCCGCAAGCCCGCCATGCTGCTGAGCTTCGCGCTGATGGGCGCGGCGCTGGTCGTCGTGGCGCTGACGCCGCCGTCCTCGGTGCTGGGCGTCGGCAGCGCGATCATCATCACCGTCGCGCGGCTGGTGCAGGGCTTCGCGCTGGGCGGCGAGGTCGGGCCGACCACCGCTTTGCTGATCGAGGCGGCGCCGGCCGGCAAACGCGGCCTCTACGGCGCGTGGCAGATCGCGAGCCAAGGCCTCTCCGCGCTGATCGCGGGGCTTGTCGGCCTCGCCATCTCTTTCCTGCTCAGCCCCCAGGCGGTGACCGAATGGGGCTGGCGAATCGGCATGCTGCTCGGCGTGCTGATCCTGCCGATCGGCTTTCACCTGCGGCGGATGATGCCCGAGACGCTGCACGCGCCGGTGGACGAGGCGATCGACCGCGAGGCGGCTGCCCTGCCGCTCGCGCGGGTGGCGGGCATCGGCCTGCTGCTGATCCTCGCC
>BACX01000454.1 GCA_000333335.1 Sphingomonas-like bacterium B12
CGCTTGCGCACGGTGGTGGCGTAGACGTTCGAGCAATCGGCGATCGCGTCGGCGACGGTCTCGAACACCTCAGCCTTTTCCAGAATGATGTCGGCCCCGGATGCGGCGGGGCCAGCCTCCGGGTTCGGCCAGCCGTCGCGGGGGGCGACGAGGCGCATTTCGCTCAGCCCGAAATTGAGCATCGCGCGCGCCGCCTTGCCGATATTCTGGCCGAGCTGCGGACGGACCAGGACGATGACGGGGTTGGGAGCCCGGCTCATGCCTTGCCCACCTCGCTCACGGTGCCGGCGAACTCCTCGAAGTCCTTGGCCTCGGTGAAATCCTTGTAAACGCTGGCGAAGCGGATGTAGGCGACCGGATCGAGGCCCTTCAGTCCGTCCATCACCAGCCCGCCGATCTGCGCGGCCGTGACTTCGCTCTCGCCCGATGTTTCGAGCTGGCGCTGGATGCCGGAGACCAGCCGGTCGATCTGCTCGGGCGTGATCGGGCGCTTGCGGCAGGCGATCTCGATCGAGCGTTCCAGCTTCACCCGCTCGAACGCCTCGCGCTTGCCGCCGGACTTGGCGACCGTCACCTCGCGCAGCTGCACGCGCTCGAAGGTGGTGAAGCGGCCGCCGCACCCCTCGCACTGCCTGCGCCGCCGGATCGAGGCGCCGTCCTCGGAGGGGCGGCTGTCCTTGACCTGGCTGTCTTCATGTCCGCAGAAGGGGCAGCGCATCAGTAGATCGGGAAGCGCTCGCAGAGCGCGCGGACCCGCTCGCGGACATTGGCCTCGATCTGCGCGTCGCCCTGCTCGCCATTCTTGCGCAGACCTTCCAGCACGTCGGCGATCATGTCGGCGATGTCGCGGAATTCCGCCACGCCGAAGCCGCGCGTGGTGCCGGCCGGCGAACCGACGCGGATGCCACTGGTCTTCACCGGGGGCAGCGGATCGAACGGGATGCCGTTCTTGTTGCAGGTGATCGCCGAACGCTCGAGCGCCTCGTCGGCATCCTTGCCGGTGACGCCGAGCGGGGTGAGATCGATCAGCGCGAGATGCGTGTCGGTGCCGCCCGAGACGACCGCCGCGCCGCGCTCCTGCAGGCGGCTGGCCAGCGCCTTGGCATTGTCGATCACGGCCTGGGCATAGGCCTTGAACTCGGGCTGCAGCGCCTCGCCGAACGCGACCGCCTTGGCGGCGATGACGTGCATCAGCGGGCCGCCCTGAAGGCCTGGGAACACCGCCGAGTTGATCTTCTTGGCGATCGCCTCGTCATCGGTGAAGATCGCGCCGCCGCGCGGGCCGCGCAGCGTCTTGTGGGTGGTGGTGGTCACCACGTCGGCATGGCCGAAGGGCGAGGGGTGCGCGCCGCCCGCGACGAGGCCGGCGAAGTGCGCCATGTCGACCATGAACTTCGCGCCGACCTTGTCCGCGATGGCGCGGAAGCGGGCGAAGTCGATGTGGCGCGGATAGGCCGATCCGCCGGTGATGATCAAAGTCGGCTTGTGCTCGATCGCCATCGCCTCGACGGCATCATAGTCGATCAGGTGGGTGTCGCGGGTCACGCCATATTGCACGGCATTGTACCACTT
>BACX01000453.1 GCA_000333335.1 Sphingomonas-like bacterium B12
CTCGCTGGGGCCGCCCGAGAGAGTTCGAGCGCTATGGTTTGTTCGGCGATCTGCTGATCGAGTTGCGATAGGCTAAACTCGCGATCACACGTCGCCTGCTCGGCGGTCGCTGCCGCAGCCTGCGACACGTCGCCACGACGCGCGGCGGCTGCCGACCGATCGGCGATCTGGCGGATGGCGGGCATCTGCGCGACGAGCGCGGCGCGCTGGCGGCGCGCGGTCTCCAGCCCCTGGACGGCCGCCGTGATCTCGGCACGGGTCTGGAACAGGCGCGCTTCATATTCGGCCTTGAGCTGTGCGCGCGTCGCGGTCGCGGTCGCGATGCCGCCGCGATTGCGGTTCCACAGCGGCAGGGTGAAGCCGATGGCCGGGCCGATCGTGCGATTGTCGCTGGTGTCGCGCCCGCTGGCGAGCGTGAGCGAGAGGTTCGGGAACTGATCCAGCACCGCCTTGTGGACTTCCGCCTCGGAAGCATCGTAGCCCGCACGCAACGCCTGCAGATCGAGACGGCGGTCGAGCGACTGGGCGACCAGCACCGATGCCGCCGGCGGCGTCGCCGGTTCGGCGGCCGGCGCGAGCGTGAGCAGGGTTTCCGGCGGAAGACCCAGCATCCTGTTGAGTTCGCCCCGCGCCGTGACGAGATCGCTCTCGGCGGTGCGCGCCTTGTCGGCGGCATCGAGCGCCGCCTGACGCCGGGTATCGACGTCGGCGCCGGAAACATCGCCGCGCGCACCTGCCCTGATGCTGGCCGCGAACAGCTGTTCCGCCGACGCGGCGCTCGTCCGCGCGATCGCCAGTTGCCGGGTGAGCGCGAGGATCCGGACCCCCTGCAGCCGCGCCTGCCCCGCCGTCTGCCACTCGGCCCAGGCGAGATCGAGCCGGACCTGCTGTTTAGTCGCCTCGTTGTTCTGGCGCGTGACCTTGGCGGTGCGGAGCTGGTTGAGATCCAGCGCCAGCTGGCCGCCGAAGGCGTCGAACATGTCCGGCCCGGCCAGCAGCTTGTCGTAATTGGCCTGGAAGGTCGGATCGGGCAGCAGCCGGGCGGCGAAGGCCTGCGCGTCGGCCACGCCGACCTTGGCGCGCTGCGCCTTGAGATCGGGATTCTCCAGCACTGCGATGATCGCCAGCGTGTTAGGAGTGAGCGGCCGGGTCCAGTCCACGGGCTGTGGCTGCAGATAGGGCCGGTCGAGCCGGGATGCGTCGGCGGAGACGATCGCCATGTCGGGCGGCGCCAGGATGGCAGCGGGATCGGCCAGCGGCGCGGCATGGTAGCTGGCACAGCCCGCCAGCAGCAGCGGAGCGCCCCGGACCAGCACATGTCTCGCAAATCGGCTTGTCATCGCTTCCTGATCCGCGTCGACGGCATGGCGCGC
>BACX01000452.1 GCA_000333335.1 Sphingomonas-like bacterium B12
CAATTATGGCTGGGCGGAAGGGGCGATCGAGGCCGGATGGAAGAACGGCCCCGTGGAGCGCCTATGCCGCCGTCAGGGAGAGCCATGACGGAGGTTGGCGCCGCCACTCCCCCTCCACGCTCTACAACGGCTTCGCGGATCTCGGCTATGACGGGACGAGCGCCGGCATCCACCTGAAGATCACCGGCGCGGACAGCGATCTCACTGGCAACGGCTCCTCCCCGGTCGAGCTGCTCGCCGCCGATCGCCGCGCCGTCTTCACCTGGCCGGACAACACCCGCAATCGCTTCGGGCGGGTCAGCCTCCACCCGTGGGCGGCGCTCTCGGACACGACGCGGATCGAGGCCAGCCTCTACCTCCAGCGCCTGCGCCAGAAGACGGTCAACGGCGACAATGCCGATGTCGATGTCTGCGACGAGGACGAGACCGTGCTCTGCCTCGAAAGTGCCGAAGACGAACAGAGCCCGCTGATCGACACCACCGGCGCGCAGGTTCCCGCCCTGCTCGACGGCGACGATCCCTATGGCGTGCTCAACCGATCGACCACGCGCAGCACGGCGGGCGGCGCGCTGGTGCAGCTGGTGGACAAGCGCGCACTACTCGGCGGCACCAACCGGCTGGCGATCGGCGCCAGCTATGACGGCAGCCGCACGCTCTTCCACAGCTCGACCGAACTGGGCGCGCTCACCGACACGCGCGGCGTCGACGGCCTCGGCCCGATCATCGCGCAGCCGGATGGATCGATCACGCCGGTCTCGCTCAAGGCGCGTACCCGCTACGCCGGTTTCTTCCTGTCGGACACGCTGCCGCTCGGCCCCCGCCTCTCCGCCGAGATCGGCCTGCGATACAACATCGCGCGGGTGATCCTCGACGATCGCATCGGCACGGACCTGAACGGCCGCCACACGTTCAGGCGCTTCAACCCCGGCGTCGAGCTGGACTATGAAGTCTCGAAGGGTCTGTCGCTGCGCGCGGGCTATGCCGAGACCAACCGCGCGCCGACGCCCGCCGAGCTCTCCTGCGCGGGGCCGGACGATCCGTGCAGCTTCACCAATTTCTTCGTCGGCGATCCGCCGTTGAAGCAGGTGGTGGCGAAGAGCTGGGAGGCCGGCGGATCGGGCAAGTTCGACATGTCGGGCTGGTCGTTCGACTGGCTGGTCTCGGCCTATCGCAGCACCAATCACAACGACATCCAGTTCATCGCGTCGGATGTACGCGGACGGGCCTATTTCCAGAATGTCGGCCGCACCCGCCGGCAGGGCATCGAGGCAAATCTGAACGCGACGCGTGGGCCGTGGAAGGCCGGTCTCAGCTACGCCTTCACCGACGCGACCTTCCGCAACCCGCTGATCCTCAACAGCCCGGACAACCCCTCAGCCGACGATGACGGCACGATCGCGGTGTCGCGCGGCAATCGCCTACCCGGCATCCCCCGCCACCGCGCAACTTTCTCGCTGGATTATGTCGGTGATCGATTCACGCTGGGCGGCGACGTGCAGGCGCAGAGCGGTCAGTATCTGTTCGGCGACGAAGCCAACGAGCAGCCCAAGACTCGCGCCTTCGCGGTGGTTGATCTGCGCGGCAGCTTCAGGCTGTTCGGTCCGCTGTGGACGTTCGCGGAGGTCAGCAACCTGCTCGATCGCCACACCGCCACGTTCGGCACGTTTAGCGAAACGGACGAGGTGTATCTGGCCGAGGCGCCTGGCGCCGAGGATCCGCGCAGCCTCGGGCCGGGCGCTCCTCGGCGGTGGAAGGCGGGGTTGCGGGCGCGCTTCTGAAGCGATCCTGTTAATTCTTATACCCTGATACGCTCACACCTTTACCGGAACCCAACAAGCTCCGACATCGCGCTTCGTCCAACATCGGAGGAAGAGTGATGCGTGTTTTCCTGACGGGCGCGACCGGCTTCATCGGCTCGCGCGTGGTGCCGGAACTTCTGGCGGCCGGGCACGAGGTGCTCGGCCTCACCCGCTCCGACGAGGGCGCGCGGTCGTTGGCCGAAGCCGGCGCCGGGGTGCATCGCGGTACGCTGGAGGACCCCGACAGCCTGCGCGCCGGCGCGGCGCAGGCGGATGCGGTGATCCACACGGCGTTCGATCACGACTTCAGCCGCTTCGTCGAGAATTGCGAGAAGGATCGGCGCGTGATCACCGCGCTGGGCGAGGAACTGAAGGGGTCGGCGCGTCCGCTGATCATCACCTCCGGCACGGGCATGGGCGACACCGGGCGCGGCAATCTCGCGCTCGAGACGGTGTTCAACCTCGATCACCCCAACCCCCGTAGCGCATCGGAACTGGCCGGACATGCGGTGAGCGAGGCAGGCATCGATGTCCGCATCGTGCGACTTCCGCAGGTGCACGACACGCACCGGCAGGGCTTGATCAGTCCGCTCATCCAGATCAGCCGCGAGAAGGGGCTGGTCGCCTATGTCGGCGAAGGCCTCAACCGCTGGCCGGCCGCGCACGTGCTCGACGTCTCCCAACTCTATCGCCTTGTGCTCGACAAGGGCGAGGCTGGCGGGCGCTACAACGCCGTCGATGAAGAGGGCATCTCCGCGCGCAGCATCGCCGAGACGCTCGGTGAGGGCCTGGGCCTGCCGGTCCGTTCGCTGACGCGGGAGGAGGCTCCGGCCCATTTCGGCTGGATGGGGATGTTCGCAGATCTCGACATGGCCGCATCGAGCGCACTCACCCGCGAGCGGCTCGGCTGGCGGCCGACCGGGCCGAGCATGATCGAGGATCTCAGGGCGATGGACTACTCGGCGGTCTGATGAGCGGTATCGATCCGGGGCAGCAGGTCCGCCTCCAGCCCCGGATAGAAATGCGAGACCGATCGCTCGAGTTCGTAGCGCGCCGCCGCGACATGGGCGAAGCGCGGCGGGATCGGCAGGTTGCCCGCCTCCGCCATGTCCAGCCCTTCGGCCACGGCATCGCGAAGTGTCTTGTCCAGCCAGTCGATCCAGTCGCGCGTCTGGTCGATCGCGGATGCCGGCGTCGGGTCGAACGGGCCATGCCCCGGCACCGTCGCGCGATGGGGCAGCGTCTTGAGCCTGTCGAGCGAGGCGCGCCACGCGGGCAGATCGGCATGGGGCGTGCTCGGCGCGCGATCGTGGAAGACGAGGTCTCCGGCAATCAGCGTCCCCGTCCGCCGGTCGAGCACAGCGAGGTCCGCCGCGCTGTGGCCGGAGAGCGCGATCAGGCCGAAGTCGCGACCGCCGATCGTCTCGTGGTCGCCCGTGAGCACCGTGCCCGGGATGCGCAATTCCGTGCCCCGCATCCAGTCACCGAGCAGGCGGTACATGCCGTCCGAAAAGCCGGCGCCATCGCGCTTGAGGATGTCGACCAGTTGCTGAGTCGCCGCCACCACCGCCGGATCGAACGCCGCGGCGCCATAAACATGATCGGGGTGGAGGTGGGTCAGGTAGACGCGCACCACCGGCTTGCCGACCAGCTTCTCGGCCACCGCCTTCAGCGCCTCGCCGTAGCGGAGCGACGGCCCGCAATCGACCAGCACGGCGCCGGCATCGGTCGCGGCGATGGTGATGTTGGCGATCGCGCCCCCGTTCGCCATCTCGATCGGCGCATCGGCACCGCGCACCAGCCACAGCCCCTCCCCGATCGGCTCCGGCACGATCGTATAAGCGAGCGGCGTGGCGACGGCCGGCAGAGCGGCGGCGCCCAGCATCCCGGCGAGCATCAGGCGGCGCGACAGCATCAATTGGCGGCGAGCCTGGCCTGCGCCGCGACCGTCAGCTTCGCGCCATATTCGATGCCGTTGGTGTCGCGCCCCGCCATGATAAGCGCCTCGCCCGTTTTCGCCGGAGTGATCAGGGTCAGCGCCGGATCCTCACCCACCGAAGCCTCCAGCGAGACGGTGCCGTAATCCGCACCGTCCGCCCCGCGCAGCGTCACCGTCTCCAGATTGTAGGTCGGGATGTTGGCTACGAAGCCCGTATCCATCGGATGGCGGAAGGTCAGCCGGACGCGCGCGCCGCCTGTCTCCGCCCAAGCGCGGCCGCGCACCTCGCCCAGATGCTGCGCCCAGTCGCCCTTCACCCGGCTGACCGGCGGCGCCGAGCAGCCGCCGCCCGCCGCGTCGATCCAGCCGCCCGAGACGAGCCAGCTTCCGTCGGCAAGCTGCACCGCGCCGCGCACCGGCGTGCGCTGGTCGAGCTTGATGCGCGTGGCGATGAAGGGTTGCGAACGTCCCGGCACGAAATCGATGGCGAGCGGGATCGGGTTGAGATCGGCGAAGATCAGCACGCGCTTTACGCCCGGAATATCGCGGGCATCGACCTCGACCGGGAATTCGTGCTGATCCTCGGCGATGCCGGGGAAGACGACACGCACGCGATCGTCGAAACGCACCGGATCATCACCGAAGAAAGTTTTCGCCAGCCCCTCCCAATTGGGCGAGCCGAGCGGATCGGCCGGCGGCGCGGCAGTGGCTCCGCTGGCGAGCAGCAGGCCGATCAGGCAGGCGATCCGACGCATCCTCTTCTCCCAAGGGACAAGTTTGATCGTCGGAGGCGCGCGCTACAATGGCACCATGGGAGGAGAAGAGCGCCGATGATAGCCGCCGTGCTGATGCTGCTCGCGACGCCCGTCGATCCGGCGCTGTTCGATCCCGCGACCGGCTATCGCATCGCTTCCTATCGCGGCGTGATCCCAGCCCCGCCGCCGGGCGTGGCCAGGATCGACGATGCCACAGCCGCCCGGATGCAGGAGCATGGCGCGCTCTTCTTCGATGTCGCTCCTGCCGCCGGCGCGCAGCGTGATGCCGTCTCCGGCGCCTGGCGACTGGCCGAACCGCATGACAGCATCCCCGGCGCGCACTGGTTCCCCGAGGCGGGACGTGGAACGGCGGATGCCGCGACCGATCGCTGGCTGGTGCAGGGCGTGCGCGCGCTCGCCCGCCATTCCGGCCGGCGCGCAATCGTCGTCTTCTGCTATGCCGATTGCTGGATGAGCTGGAACGCGGCGCTGAAACTTCGCCGCGCAGGCCTTCGCCACCTCTTCTGGTACGCCAATGGCAGCGACGGCTGGCGCGACATGGGGCGTTCGCTCGTGCCGGTACGGCCCGAAAACAGCCCGGCGCCCGCCACCCCATAGGCGCAAGCCGATCGGCATTTCACAAAAATGATCGAATTGGCGGCTAACCCGCCGACGATGATGGTTGGCGGGCGATAGCGCGACGGGCATCGTCCCGCCCGTGCCGGATACCTTCGGCACGGGTCATCATCGTTCACTGGAGAGGCTCGGCCGATGAAACCGTCACGTCGCGATCTGATGGGTGTGCTGGCAGCGATGGGCGGTACGGCCGCTTTGCCCCCCTCGATCGCGCGCGCCGTTTCGCTGCCGGCCAACGGCCGAACCGGCAGCATCCGCGATATCGAGCATGTCGTGATCCTGATGCAGGAGAACCGCTCCTTCGATCATTATTTCGGCACGCTGCGTGGCGTGCGCGGGTTCGGCGACCCGGCGGCGCTCCGGCTGCGATCGGGCGACAGCGTGTTCCGCCAGCCCAATCCGGCCGGCGGCACGCTCCTCCCCTTCCACCTCGACACCGCGACCACCGCCGCGCCGGTGATCAAGAGTCTCGATCATAGCTGGAAGGGCAGCCACGCCGAATGGGCCGGTCACGACGTCTGGGTGAAGCACAAGACGGCGATGACGATGGGGCATTTCACCCGCGCGGACATCCCCTTCTATCACGCGCTCGCCGACGCCTTCACGATCGGCGACAATTATTTCTGCTCGATCCACGGGCCGACCAATCCCAACCGCCTGTTCCTGTTCAGCGGAACCAGCGGCACCGCGGTCGGCGCCGACGGCCAGCAGTGCATCGAGAATGTCGACGACGGCAACTGGACCGGCGACAAGGCGCTCGACAAGGCCGCCTTCTCCGGCTGGGGCTGGACGACCTATGCCGAGCGGCTGAGCAAGGCCGGGGTCAGCTGGAAGCTCTATCAGGAGAATGACAATTACGGCGACAACCCGCTCGCCTCGTTCGCCACCTTCCGGGGCGACGCGGCCGATCCCAGACTGGTGGCGTGCGGACGCGACATCGTCGCCGGATCGACGGCCGACAATGCCAGGGCGACCACCGCGCAGCATCTGATCGACGCTGTGACGCGCGACGCAGAGGCCGGAACGCTGCCGCAGGTGTCTTGGATCGTCGCGCCGTTCGAATATTGCGAACATCCGGAAGCCGCCCCGCAATATGGCGAATCGCTCGTCTCGCGACTGATCGACGCGCTCACGGTCGATCCCGCCGTGTGGGCGAAGACCGCGCTGATCCTGAACTATGACGAGAATGACGGCTTCTTCGATCACATCCCCGCGCCGATCCCCGCGACCGCGCCGCATTGGGGTGCGAGCACGGTGTCGACCGAGGGCGAGACATGGGGCGGCGAGCCGGTCGGCCTCGGCGTCCGCGTGCCGCTGATCATCGTCTCACCATGGACGCGGGGCGGCTTCGTCTGCTCGCAACTGTTCGATCACACCTCGGTGATCCGCTTCCTCGAAACGCGCTTCGGCGTCGCGGAACCAAACATTACGCCGTGGCGCCGCGCGGTAACCGGCGACCTGACCGCGATGTTCGATTTCTCCGGTTCAGCCCCCGCCCCGACCGGCCTGCCCGGTACGACCGGCTATCTCGCGACCGTATCGGCCGCCGCACGCCTACCGATGCCGACCATTCCGGCCGATCAGTCGATACCCAGGCAGGAACCCGGCCAGCGCCCCACCCGCCCCCTTCCCTATGCACTGGCGGTGCAGGAGACGGCGCCCGCCGATCGCGACGGGCTGCATCTGCTGTTCGACAATCACGGAACGGCCGGCGCGGTGTTCCAGGTGTATGCGAGCCAAGGCGGCCCCTGGTACTACACCGTCGAGGCCGGCAAGCGGCTGCCCGCGACGCTGCCGGTCGTCGGGCCGGACGGCCGCTACGACGCGATCATCCATGGCCCCAACGGCTTCCGGCGCACCCTGAGCGGAACCCTCGGGCCGGCGCCGCTCATCATCGCGCGGGCCGACGGCGATCGGATCGAACTGACGATCACCAACCCGTCCGACGCGCCGATGTCGCTGGCCATCGACGATCTCGCGATCCGCGTCGCACCCGGCGGCCGGGAGGTTCGGCGGATCGGTACGACGGATCATTGGTACGCCGTCAACGTCAGAGCGGACAATGCCGCCCGCCATTTCGCCGGCCATATCGAGACGGGCCAGCCGAGCCGCTCCGATCCAGCGATCGGGCAATCGGCCTGACGGCGCCCGTGAAGCTCGCGATCATCGGGCCGATCGCGTTCGAGGTGCTGTTCAGTCTGTGGAAGGTCGGCTTCCGCTGACCGGCATACCCGCATTTCGCGAGGGCCGGCGGCTCAGGCCGCCAGGCGGATGGCGTTACGTCCGGCGCGCTTGGCCGCGTAGAGGGCAGTGTCGGCCTTCGCGAGCAAATCCGTGACGGAAAGGTCAGGCGCGTATGTCGCCACCCCGATACTGACGGTGACCATCGGCAGACCGTCGATCCGCGCCGTTTCGATGGCGGCACGGATCCGCTCGCCGATCAGCACGGCCTGATCCTCCGCCGCATCCGGCAGCACCACCACGAATTCCTCCCCGCCGAGCCGGCCGATCAGATCGCCCGCGCGCAGGGCGCTCCGGGCCGTCGCGACGAGCGCCTGCAGCACCCGGTCCCCGATGACGTGGCCGAACCGGTCGTTGATGGTCTTGAAGTGATCGATATCGATCATCGCGCAGGACAGGTCGACGGGGCCGGAGCGGGCGATATCGATCTGCTGCGCGATCGTCGCCAGCACCTTGCGCCGGTTGGCGATCCCGGTGAGCGGATCGGTCTCGGCGGCGGTGATCGCCTGCTTGGCGGCCTCTTCGGCTGCAGCCCGCGCCATCAGCAGAACCAGTTCGGTCGCCCGCTGCTCCGATATATCCTGCAGCGTGCCCACGACGCCGATCAGGCTGCCATCCGGCGCACGGTCGATCGTGCCGCGCGATCGGACGTAGCGCTCGCCTCTGGGGCAGACGATCCGCGCTTCATATTCGAAGCCCTCGGTCTCGCCGGCGATCGCGGCCGTGATCGCGGCATCGACCAGTACCCGATCGTCGGGATGGTAGGCGTCCCGCGTTTCCCGGACCGGGAAGGAACTGCGCCCCTCGATCCCATGGATACGCAGCGTCGTCGGCGATGCGAACACCATTCCGGATTTGACGTCGTGTCGCCAGTGGCCGACGCCGCTGCTCGTTTCCGCGATCATCAACAGGCGGTTGGTTTCGGCGAGACGATCGACGAGCCGCCCCCGCGCGGTGACAAGGGCGCCAACCGGTAGGCCCGACGCCACCACGACCAGCAGATAGAATTGGAAATAGAGCGTAACAGCCGCATCGTTCTCCTCCAGCCTTGCCAGAGGCCCGTAGCCGAATGCTGTGAACAGGCATCCGGCGACCGCGATGATCGTCACGCTGGCCGACGCACCAAGCGGCCCCCTGCGCAACGTCACGATAAAGCTCGCCGCAAGGGGCAGGAAGAGCAGCGAATAGCGCGCGAAAGCGAAGGTGGGGATCGTCACCGCCACGACGGCGGCGATATCCAGCATGGCCGGAAGCGACGCCCGGCGCCAAAGCCTGCCGCCGCGCGGCCAGGCCGCATGGGTGGTGAGGATGACCGGCCCGACGATGAAGAGGCCGAGAAGGTCGGTCGAGAACCATGACCTCCAGAAATCGAGAGAGGGCGCGCCGCACGCGAACGTCGCCAGCGAAGCGCTGAGCGCCGTCGCGACGATGCCGACCACGCAGAAGCGCCCGACTTCACGCGGGTCCATGAACGAGAGGCCACGCCGCGCGCCGGCGCCGACGAGGCCCGCTGCCAACAGAGATTCCGCCATGTTCGCGATGGTGAAACCGGTCGACACTGGCCAGGCGTTGCCGCCCAGCATGTTCGCCCCGAAACTGGCGGCGCAACCGGCCAGAAGGTAGGCGGGCCAGGCGCGGCGCGGCGCCAGGATGAGGGCGGCGAACAGGATACCGCTTGGCGCCCACAGCGTCGCGATGCCGCTGGTCCGGTGCGTGAGCAGCAGCGCGAGATGCGCCGTCACGAAATAGCTGACACCCGTGCAGATCGGTCCGAGCGGGCTGGTTCCCGCCTTGGAACGTCCCGGTTCTGCATGATCCTTCCCCATGTTCCTGCCCTGCAGCGTCGCGCTTAAGATCCTGTAAAACTGGGCGGGAAGCATGGGGCCTTCCCGCCGTTCCGGTGACCGGCGAAGCGACGGGGAGCGCGCCCACACTTTAGGGTTCGTGGGATGAATCCGGCCGAACCACATCAAAACCCATGGACCACTTCAACGACCAGTTGGTCATTGCGGAGATGGCCTACTCGATGCGCGATCATTTCGACCCCGCGCCGAGACCAACCAGAGGAGCTGGCGAAGGCGCCGGATGAACGACACCCCTTGACGATCCCAGGCACAAACTGCAATCGACTCGCAATATCGAGTTATCTGGGAATCGGGAAAGGGTCCGTCCATGTTGAAGTCCTTGGCCGTCCGCGCGAGCGGGCGGGCGATCGCGTGCGCGCTCGCCGCGTGCACCGCCACCATCGTCCACGCTGAAGACGCAGCCGCGCCAGCCGCGGGCGACACGGAAACGATCGTGGTGACCGGCGTGCAGGACAAGGCGGGATACGTGCCGACCGACACCAGCGCGGCCAAGATCGCCGTGCCGCTGCGCGACCTGCCGCAATCGGTCTCGGTCGTCTCGGCCGAAGTGCTGAAGGACCAGCGAGCCCTGTCCCTGCAGGATGCGCTGAAGAACGTGCCGGGCGTCGGTTTCTCCTCGGGCGACGGCCAGCGCGATCAGGTGACGATCCGCGGCTTCACGGCGATCGCGGACCAGTTCGTCGATGGTTTCCGCGACGACGGACTGTATTTCCGAGATCTGTCCAACGTCGATCGGGTCGAGGTCATCAAAGGCCCGGCGGCGGTGCTCTACGGTCGCGGCTCGTCCGGCGGCCTGATCAACCGCGTGACCAAGAAACCGACCATCGACATCACCTCCGCCACCTTCTCGGCCGGATCGTACGGCACCTATCGCGGCGAGTGGGATGTAGGCCGGCTCGACAAGAATAGCGGCGTCGGCTTCCGGCTGACGGGGGCCTACGAGGACGACGACAGTTTTCGCGACCAGCAGTTCCTCAAGCGCGTCGCCATCGCG
The DNA here is from genome assembly GCA_000333335.1 of Sphingomonas-like bacterium B12. Taxonomy (GTDB): domain Bacteria; phylum Pseudomonadota; class Alphaproteobacteria; order Sphingomonadales; family Sphingomonadaceae; genus Solisphingomonas. The sequence continues at coordinate 10,230 of BACX01000452.1, forward strand.
CCCTCCTTCCTTCTGGGACAGGGCACGGACACCACGATCCTCGTCCAGGCGGACTATCTGAAGGATCGGCGGCTGAACGATTTCGGCATCCCGGCCGTCAACGGACAGATCGTCGATGTGCCGCGCTCGACCTATTACGGCGCTGCCAACGCGCGCGACGCGGACGTCGCCCGGTCCGAGGTGTTCTCGCAGACGGTGTCGCTGGTGCACCGCTTCTCCGACGCGCTCAGCTTCCGCGACGGCTTCCGCCACTATCGCTACACGCTCAACCGCCACAACACGAACCCGACCGCCTACAATGCCGCGACCGGGCTGCTCAGCATCTCGCACGGTGGCATCATCCGCGATGAGGATGGCTGGTCGAACCAGGCGGAGCTGACCCAGAAGCTGGATGTCGCCGGCACCCACCACACCATCCTCTACGGCTTCGAGATCGCCCGGCAGGTGAAGGACGCGCTCACCATCCAGTCGAAGGTGGTGGCGGTGACCGATCCGCTGGACCCGGTGGTGCCAGTCATCGACAATGCCGACTATACGAAGCTGAGCGCCAGCACGCTCTCCACCTTTGACACGCGTGCGTTATACGCGCAGGATCTCATCGATTTCGGCCACGGCATCAAGGCGATGCTCGGCCTGCGCCACGACTGGTTCATCCAGAAGACCGATCAGCGCCTGCCCGGCCAGCCCGATCTCGCACGCACCGACCGCAAATTCTCGCCGCGCGTGGGCCTGATATTCCAGCCCGACGATCAGCAATCCTATTACGCGTCGTGGAGCCAGAGCTTCCAGCCCTCGGCGGAGACGTTCGCGCTCGCCGCCAGCAACAGCGACATCGCGCCGGAGAAGACCACCAACAAGGAAATCGGCGCCAAATACACCCTGCTGGGCGGCCATCTCTCCGTCCAGGCGGCCGGTTTCATCCTGCGCCGCACCGGCATCAAGGGCACCGACCCGATCACCAATGCCGTGATCCCGATCGGCACCCAGCGCACGCGGGGCGCGGAACTGTCCGCATCGATCGACCTGCCGTCGGGCTTCCGCGCGCTGGCGGGCTATTCCTATCTCGACACGCGCGTCACCCGGTCGGCGACGCCGTCCTTCGTCGGCAAGCGCGCGACGATCACGCCGAAACATTCCGCCAACGTCTTCGTCACCAAGACGATCATGACCAACTACGGACTGGGCGCTGGAGCCAATTATGTCGGCGATCGCTGGGCGGACCCGACGAACCTGACGGTGCTGCCGCATTATTTCACGGCGGACGCCATGGGTTGGGCCAATGTCGGTCCCGTCCGGCTGCAGCTCAACGTCTATAACCTGTTCGACAAAAAATATATCGTCTCAGGCCACGGCACCTCGCCACTGCTCAACATGCCCGGCGCGCCGCGCACCGTGCTGGGCACGATCCGCTTCGCCATCTGACGGACGGCGTTCCCGGCGCCGCCTGTCGGCGACGTCGGGTGCCGGCGATATGGCACCGTCTCCCCATATCCGCGCTGCGGATGTGTCGCCCGCGCGGCGTCTCTGGGGCGATGACACGCGAAGATGCTGCTCAGTCCCGAGCCCGGTCGCCCGCACGGGCCGTTTCAGCAGAGTCGCCGCCCGTCGCCGCGCGGCGCATCGCCATCCTGTTCCAGGATTTCGCGGCGGGCGGCACCGAACGGATCATGGTGCGGCTCGCCAACGAATGGGCGCTGAACCGCGAGGTTGCGATCTTCTGCGGATCGGAAGCCGGCCCGGCACGCGGCGCCGTCTTACCCAGGGTGCACGTCTTCGAGGCCGCCCCTGAAATCTCACGCTCGCTGGTCTCGCGCTGGATGCTCGGGCGGCGCCTCTCACCCATGCTGGGCAAATGGCGACCCGACGTCATCGTCGGTCCGGGGAACCATGTGCTCCCCGTCATTCTCGCCATGGATCGCTCGGCGGTGCCGGTCGTCTGCAAGCTGAGCAATCCCATCGACCCGGCCGGGCACGGCATAATCCCTTCGGGATGGCTCGCCGGCCTGCGCCGCCGCGCCTGCGCGCCCCTTGCGCAGATCGTCGCGATGAGCCCGTCGCTGCGGAACGAGGCCACCCGCTACCTGCGCACCGATCAGGTGACCGTCATCAGCGAGCCGATCCTCGCGACCTTGCCCGATCCGATCCATCCGCGACCGAAGCGGCCCCGTCGGCGCATCGTCTTCGCCGGGCGGCTCGTGGCGCAGAAGAACGTCGCGCTGGCGCTTAGGACGCTGGCCGTACTGCCCGTCGAAATGACGCTGACGATCGTGGGAGACGGGCCGGATCGCCCCCGTCTCGAAGCGCTCAGCCGCCGGCTCGGCCTCGCCGATCGCGTGACGTTCGTCGGCCTCGTGGCGGACATCAGGCCGTATCTCGAAGAGAGCGATCTCTTCCTGCTTCCATCGCGGTTCGAGGGTTATCCCGCCGTGCTGATCGAAGCGCTCGCCGCCGGCCTGCCGGTGGTTGCGACGCCCTGCTCCCCGGCAATGCCGGAGATCGTCTCGGATCCCTCTTTCGGGAAGGTCGCCCATCCCGATCCGATCACGCTCGCCGCCGCCATCTTGTCGCTCGAACGGAGCGACGGCCCGGATCCCGATCGCCTGGCCCCGCTGCTGGCGCACCACAGCCTCGCCGCCTCGGCATCGAGCTGGCTCGCCTGTCTCGACGAGGTCGTACAGCGCACGATGGCCCGACCATGACGCGATCAAGCCCCCGGACGAGGCGGACGGATTCCGCTCCATCGAAACAGGATCCCCCGCGCGAGCCGGATCGACCGGTCCATGGCTGGATCGCGAAATTGCGGTTGTGGTGGGGAGGCCTCGACTGAAAAGCCGGTCGATGGGACCAGCTTTCCGATTTCCAAATGCGATCGAGGCAGAGGCTAGAGCGCCGGCGCCTCCTTGCTTCGGCGCGGCCACGCCAGAAGGATCAGCGTGAAGGTGGCGCCGGTGATCAGCGTCGCGACGGTCAGCCCGATGTTCAGCGTCTCGCTTTCGGCCAACCAGTCGCCCATCGCGGTTCCAGCCGTCCGCGCGACCGCGACGGTCAGCCAGTAGAGCCAGATGCGGCTCGCCCCCTGCGCGCGCCAGATCGCGAGCGTGGCGAGAAGCAGCAGGGCGAGAGCGGCGGCGGCGGCCCCCTGGCCGATGAGGTGCTGCGCGACATCGCCGAAGAAGGTGCCGAACACCCCCGCGCTCAGCATCGCCGCCCAATAAGCGGCGCCGGTCCTGGGCATGCCGCGCCGCGTCTCCGCCGATCGCTCCGCAGGGTCGTTGTTCCTGAGTGATGCCCATGCGAAGCCGATCATCAGCACGCTGAGGATCGCCCCGAAGACCACAAAGGGCATCTGGTGCTTGCCATAGTCCGCGATGTTGGTGGCCCCGGTGCGGATGATGATGATCAGCAGCCAGTAATAGAGCTCGCGAGGGGTCTGGTCGCGCCGCTCGATGACGAAGACGATGGCGGCGAGAGCGATCAGCACCGGCACCCCGCCGATCAGGCCGAGCCCGCTGTCATGCGCATAGAGATCGCCGAGATTGGTGCCGAACAGGCTGGCCATGGCGATGGCCGACCAATAGCGGGCATCCACCCGAGGCATGTGTCGAATCTGCATATCGATTTCCCGTGATGAAGCGACAGAAGGATCAGGCTGGCGAAGCGGCCGGCTCGGCATCCGGCCCGCGCGTGCGTCCGGCCATGGCCAGCAGCAGCATCGGCAGGAAGCAGAGCACCAGCGGCGCCCCGATGACGAGGCCCGCGATGATCGCGGTGGCGAGCGGCGTCTGCAGCCCCGCGCCGCGGCTGATCCCCAGCGCCAGGGGCGCGAGCGTGAGGATGGCGATCAGCGCGGACATCAGGATCGGACGGAGACGCGCCCTGCCCGCCTCCAGCAGCGACGCTGCCGTCACGGGTTCGCCCGGCGGAAGTTCCGCCAGGAAGAAAATGGCCAGCTCGGTCAGCATGCCGACGACCATCGTCAGCCCCATCATCGCCGAGATGTCGAGCTCGGTGCCGGTCAGCCAGAGGCCGAAGAACACCGCCGCCGTCGATAGCAGCACGGTGGCGATCACCGCGATGGTGAAGGTCCAGCGCTCGAACAGTAAAGTCAGCAGCAGCGCGGACAGCAGTAGGGCCGCGACGAACACCGTCGTGAGGTCCGAGAAGCTCTGCTTCTGCTGGGCGTAGAGACCGCCATAATCGACCCGGATGGTCGCCGGTAGATGCAGCCCGGCGACGGCCGCCTGAACATCCTTCATGCCCGTGCCGAGATCCTTGCCTTCCAGCCGCGCGGTGACCGGAATAAAGGGCGCGAGATCCTCGCGCGTGATCTGGCGCTGGCCGGCAACGATGCTGATCTGCGCGATCGAACCGAGCGTCGCGGTGCGGCCGTCCGGCGCGCGGATCAGCAGCGAACCGAGCGCGCTCGCCCGGCTGCGCAGATCCTGCGGCAAGCGCACGCGAACGTCGATGACCTGCTCGCCCGACAGGATCGAGGTGGCGACCGTGCCGCCGATCTGCGCCTCGACCTGCTTGGCGACCGCATCGGGATCGACGCCGGCCATGGCGGCGGCCGAACGATCGACATGGATGTCGATCGCGTCGCCCGCCACGCGCAGGCCATCGACCACCTCGACGACACCATCGATCTTGCCGATCGCGTCCGCCACCTTCCTGGCGGAATCCACCAGCTGCGCGTCGTCGTCACCGAACAGCTTGACCTCGATCGGCTGCGGCACCGCCGTGAGATCGCCGATCAGATCCTCCATCAGCTGCGCCGTCTCGATCTCGAGGCCCGGAACCCGATTTTCCACCTTGGTGCGGATCTCGTTCATGACCTCGTCGATCGGCCGGCGGCTGCCGCCTTTCAGACGAATGAAGAAATCGCCCTCGTCGGCCTCGGTCAGCCCGCCGCCGAGCTGGACGCCGGTGCGGCGCGAATAGCTCGCCACTTCGGGCGTCTGGCGGATGATGGTCTCGACCTGCCGGAGCAGGCGGTCCGTATCGCTCAGCGCCGCACCGGACTTGGCCTTGTAGTCGAGGATGAAGCCGCCCTCGTCCATCGCCGGCATGAAGCCGGACTGGATCCGCGTCCAGGCGAAGCCGCCCACCGCGATCAGCAGCGCCGCGACGATGCCGGCGGCGAGCGCGGGCCGGGCCAGAGCCTTGGCGCCGATCCTGCCGTAACCGTTGGCGATGGCGCCGGTCATCCGCTCCGCCTTGTCCGCCGCCTCGGCGTCTTTCAGCGTCAGCCAGCGATCGGCGACGAGCGGCAGCACGTAGCGCGCGTAGACCAGCGACACCGCCAGCGCCGCCACCATCGTCACCGCCAGCGCCTTGAAGAATCCCCCGGTGACGCCGGAGATGAAGGCGAGCGGCAGGAACACCACGATCGTCGCCATGGTGGACCCGAACAGCGGCCGCGCCATCTCGCGCGCAGCCGCCAGCATGGACGGCCGGTTCTCCTCGCCTTCCGCCTCCTGCAGGCGGCGCATCAGATGCTCCAGCATCACAACCGCGTCGTCCACGACCAGCCCGACGGCGGCCGCCATGCCGCCCAGCGTCATCATGTTGAAGCTCATGTGCGTCGCGGTGAGCGCGAGGCAGGTCGCCGCCAGAACGGCGGGGAGCAATGTCGCCGTGATCACCATCAGGCGCCAAGACCGCAGGAAGAGGAACAGCACCACGCCTGCGAGAAGCGCGCCGAGCAGGATGGCGTCACGCACCGCATCCGCCGCGCCGACCACCAGTTCGGACTGATCGTAGAAATAGCTGACGTTGACCGAGGCGGGCAGATGCGCGCCGTCGAGGCGCGCCTGCACGTCCTTCACCAGCCGTACGGCATCGGCCGTCGGCGTCTGCCGGATGTTGACCAGCACCGCCTGCGTGCCGTTGGACGTGACGCGCGTCCAGGCCGGGGCCGGCGCACGACGAACGGTCGCCACCTGGCCGAGCGTGGCGACGCCCGCCGACGCGGCGCTGCCCGCCTTCACCGGGATTGCCGCGATGTCGGCTTCGTCGACGAGTTTGTCATCGACCAAGGCGAGGTACAGGCGATGGCGATCCTCGATGCGGCCGACCGCGGCGACGCTGTTGGCTGACGCCAGCGCGGTCGAAACGTCCGCGATGGTCAAACCGAGCGCCTGCAGCCGCGCGGGATCGACCTCGACCTCCATCTCGGGCGTGGCGCCGCCGAGCACATCGACGCCCGCGACGCCCTGGACGGTCGACAGCAAGGGCCGCAGGCGAAGCTGCGCGAGTTGCTGGAGCGCGACGCCGTCGAGCTTGCCCGACGTCAGCGAGATGCCGAGCACCGGGAAGATGGTCGGATCCGATCGCCGCACCGAGAAGCGGGTACCTGCCGGAAGATCCGGCAGGATCGTCGCCAGAGCGCCCTGGGTGGCGAGCGTCGAGGCGACCATGTCGTCACCCCAACCGAAGGTGAGATCCACCTCCGCCGAACCACGGCTGGTGGTGGACCGGATCTGGGTTACACCCGGAATCTCGCGCAGCGCGATCTCGGCGGGGCGGGTGATGTCGGCCGCCATCTGCGTCGCGTCGCGCTCGCCCGCATCGATCGAGACGACGACGCGCGGATAGTCGATGTGCGGAAAGAGCGTCACCGGCAGCCGCGTCGCGGCGAACAAGCCGGCGAGCGTGATCAGGAAGACGCAGAGCCAGATAGAGCGGCTGTGCCGCTGCATCATCTCCCTCATCGCGGGGCGCCCTGCTCGCTGACCTTCATGCCGTCCTCGAGCGCGGTGCCGCCCTCGGTCACGACCTTGTCGGTGGCGCTCAGCCCCTTGAGGATCTGGATGCGGTCGCCCGACGAGCTGCCCGGCGACACGTTGCGCTCGTGCGCGACGCCGCCCTCGACGACGAAGACATAGCTGCGGCCGCCATCGTCGAGCAGCGCCGAATACGGGATGGTGATCCCGTGCGCCTGCGCGGCGAGCGACAGCGATCCGCGCAACGCCTCGCCCGGCCCGACACCGAAGCCCGCCGGCACGTCACCATAGACGGAGGCCAGCCGGGTTGTCGGATCGACCTGCGTATCGATGCCATCGACGGGAACGGTCGCATGCGAGCCGCCGGAAACGCTGGCGAGTTCGAGCGGCTGGCCCAGCCGCACGCGCTGGGCAACGACCGGATCGATGCCGAAATGCGCACGCAGGTCACCCTTCATCGCCACGGTGGCGATCGTCGCACCGGCGGCGACCTGATCGCCGCTCTTCGCCGCAAAGCCTTGAACCGCACCATCGATCGGCGCGCGAAGGGTGATGCCGCCGCGCCCTATACCCATGTTCGCGCGCGCCGCCCCGGCGGTTTCCGCCGCGGCTCGCGCGGTATCGACGTCGGCATCCGATGCCAGCCCGTCCGCGCGCAGGCGCCTGGCCCGCGCATAGGCCGCCTGAGCGGACGCCGCATCGGCCGACGCCTTGGCGAAATCGGTCGCGGTGGTACGGCTGGGCTTCAGCGTCGCCACCGCCTCCCCCGCCCGGACGACCGTGCCGTTCGGGGCGAGGATCCGGTCGACGATCGCCTCGGCCGGCGCGATCAGCGAGCGCTCCCCGCCTGGTCCGGCTTCGGCGGCGCCGTAGACGATGGTCTGCTCGGCCGTCGCGCCCATCGTGACGGGCGCGGTGCGGACCTGTGCCGTCGGATCGGTCTTTCCGCCGGCATCCTCGCCGCCGCCCGAACCGCAGCCCGCCAGAAAAATCAGCGGAACGAAGGCCAACATCCTGTCATC
>BACX01000451.1 GCA_000333335.1 Sphingomonas-like bacterium B12
GGCGTGGCGATCGCGCCGTGACCCCACGGTTCTGACAGTTTCGCCTCCGCCCAAAGGCCAATAACCCAAGGTACAATTTTCCGACCGCCCCTGCCGCGCCAGTCTGGCACGCGAGCCGGCCCCGTCACGAGGCCGGACGTCTGGGGAGGTTTCCAATGACAGCATATCGGACGCGGCTGAAGGCCGCGGTCGCCCTCGCTTGCCTGCTCGGCGCGGCTGGCCCCGCGCTCGCCGACACGACCGACGACCTGCTGCTCGCGCTCAAGAACAAGGGCATCCTGAGCGACGCGGAATATCAGCAGCTCCTCGCACGCAAACAGGCAGAACCCGCCCCCACGCCCGTCGCGGCCGCCTCTCCGCAGGCCGAACCCGCGCAGCAATCCGCTGCCGGCGCACTCGACATGAGCCACTACGTCAAGATGGCCGACAAGGGCGTCGGCCTGCAGATCGGCGACGTGAACCTCACCTTCTCCGGCTCGGTCAACGGCTTCTACACGCATGACAGCGGCGCTTCCGCGACGGCCAATCACACCGTAGCCGGCGGCCTCGCCAGCGTCGGGCCGAAGAGCTCGGCGGTGCGCAACGGCCTGCTTCCCGGCTTCCTCAAGATCGAGGTGACCACCCAGCAGGCTGGCTGGGACGTCGGCGCACACTTCGGCTTCTATCCGGGCATCAACAGCGTGAACGGCGTCGGCGGCGCCAATTCCGCCGGCAACCCCGTCGCGCTCGGCACGTCGGGCATCGATTTCCGCCAGACCTACCTGACCTTCGGCCGTACCAAGCTCGGCGAATTCAAGATCGGCCGCGACATCGGCCTGTTCGGATCCGACGCGATCCTGAACGACATCACTTTGCTCTCGGTCGGCTCGACCGGAGGCAATGCCGCGCCCTCGAACACCTCGCTCGGCCGTATCGGCATCGGCTATATCTACACCGACTTCCAGCCGCAGATCACCTACACCTCGCCGAAATTCGCGGGCTTCCAGGCTTCGCTGGGCGTGTTCCAGCCGCTCGTCACGATCGGTCGCAGCGAGGTGAACAAGAATCCCGGCTTCCAGGGCAAGCTGACCTACGACTGGAAGGGCGATAGCTTCGGCGTCCATGCGTGGGCCGGCGGCATCACCCAGAAGCACAATTCCACCGATCTGCTGCCGAGCTATACCGGCTCCGCCTTCGATGTCGGCGCCAAGCTGACCTATGGCGGTGCCAGCCTGCTCGGCTATTTCTACGACGGCAAGGGGGTCGGCACGACCGGCCTGTTCATCCTGTCGACCGATGCGCTGGGCAATCGCCGCAAGTCGAACGGCTATTACATCCAGGGCACCTACACGATCAGCAAGTTCACGCTGGGCGGCAGCTACGGCGCGAGCTTCCTGAAGATGACGGGTGCCGAGAAAGCGGATCGCGATACCGGCGCACCGGCGGGCCTCTACGACCCGACCCTGCTCGATCGCAACTCGAGCTGGGTGGGCCAGGGCCGCTACGGCCTGACGCCGTGGGTCACGCTGATCGGCGAATATATCAATACGAAGTCGAAGGCGCAGGGCGGCAACCACGCCACCTCCGACACGGTTGCGGCGGGCGCCATCCTCTTCTTCTGATGGAGGGTTACACCTGACCGCCGGGGGGCCTGCCGCGCGAGGGGCGGCAGGCCCTCCTTCTTTGGTATCATTGCCGCGCAGGCCGCGACGGCCCCCTATGGCACCAGAACAGACGATATGGGGCGGGTGCGTGACGAAAGGCTTTCTGCTTGCGGCTGCGGCGTTATCGACGACGGCGTGGGCGACCGATGCGCCGGTTCCCGAAAGCGCGCAGATCATCGTGACGGCGCCGGGCGGCGCGATCGACGATGACGATGCCGTCGGCATCGACGGCAAGGCGATCCAGGCATCCGGCACGCCCGGATTGCTGCAAGCGCTGGCCCGCCACATCGCGGGCGTC
>BACX01000450.1 GCA_000333335.1 Sphingomonas-like bacterium B12
GCGATCATGCTGGATATCGGCTTTGTCTCGAACATCGTCATCAGCCCCTCTGTGCTGATGGTGGCGCTGAACGCCGCCAAGCCTCTGGACTTCTCCGCTTTCCCCACCGTCCTGCTGTTCGCGACCCTGCTGCGCCTCGCGCTCAACGTCGCCTCCACCCGCGTCGTGCTGGTGCATGGGCATGAGGGCGATGCGGCGGCGGGCCATGTGATCGAGGCGATGCTAGGACCGGGCGAACCCCGAACAAATTGTACCTAGGGCCTACGTCGTCCGCTCAGGCCTCGACCGGGGGGCGATAGACGACGCCATAGCGCTCGAAGATCGCCGGCACCTTGCCGTTGGCGACGAGCTGAGCGAGCGCCGACTCGAGCCTGTCGCCGAGATCGCGGCTATTGTCTTTCACCGCGATGCCGACGTTCCAGCCCGGCGACATCATCATCGGCAGCGGCCCCTTGCGCTGGACCAGCCGGTCCTTCGCGGCGAGGAGGCCATGTTCGATCTGCGCGCGCGTGGCGACCACCGCATCGGCCTTGTCGCCCGCCGTCGCCGCGACGGCGGCGGTGCCGGAGGGATAATGGTGCACGTCGCCGCGCAGCACGCCGCCCGATACCGACGACAAGTAGAAATCGGGGATCGTATCGATCTCGGCGGCGAGTGGGCGGCCCTTGAAGGCCGGGGGCATCGCTTCGCAATCGGGTGATCGCTCCCGGTTGCATGCCATGGCGAAGCTCTCGCGATAATAGGCCCCGACGATCACCGCGCGATCGTTGGCGAGCGCCAGCTGGCGATCGACCGGAATGTGCATCATCACGTCGGCGGGAGCGAGGCCGGTCAGCGACCCGCGCCACACCGCGTTGCGCAGATCGGCCGCGACATCGTCGCCGGGGATCAGCTCCAGATAGGAAACGCGCAGCGCCAGCGCGGAGGCGAGCAGTTCGCCGATCTCGACGTCGATGCCCTTCAGGCCCTCCGCATCGCGCCAAGACCACGGCTCGAAATCGCGATAGACCGCGACCGAGAGGAAGCCGTTCTTGATGACGGTATCGAGCGGCGCCGCCCCGGCGCGAGGGGCGAGCGCGAATGCCGCCCCTCCGCCGATCAGCGACAGCGCCTGCCTGCGCCCGATGCTCATGGGATCAGCTGTCCGTATGGACTTTGTCGAGCCACGAGCGGATCGCCCAGCAGGCCTTCTGGCCGAGGATCTCGCCCTCCGGCGGCATGTAGACCTTGCCATCGCGCACCGATCCGTGGTGGCAGCGGTTGATGAACCACTCGTCGCCATCCTCCTTGACGTCGAGATAGCGCAGATCCGGCGCGATGCCGCCCGAAATCGCTTCAAGGCCGTGGCAGCGCGCGCAATTCTGGCCGTAACCGCTCTCGCCGATCTCCTGCGCCTTGGCGTAGACGGCGGGATCGGCGCGATAGGGATTCTTGGTGATCCAGTTGTCGTTGCCGCCCGGCACGTCCGGCAGTGCCGAGGTATCGACCGGCTGCGGGGTGACGTTGCCGTGGGCGAACACGCTGCCGGAGATCGAGCCGACCATCAGCAGGGCGGCGGTGGCCATCGCCACGGCTTCAAAGCGAACCTTCATGAATCCCTCCAACGCGCGACCGACATGCCGCCTTGGGGTATGACGATAGGGTGCTTGCCGCGCGCTCCCCATGAGACTTAGGGACTAGAGGCCTGCCGTCAGCCGAAGGTCTACCAAAGGCCCATGCGCACTCTCCCGCTTCTGCTCATCGCCCTGACCGCCGTGCCGGTGTCGGCCGCAACGGTCTATGTCTCCAACGAGAAGGGCAACACGCTGACCGTCATCGACGCGCCGACGCTGAAGCCGATCGCAAGCTGGCCGGTGGGCAAGCGCCCGCGCGGCATCCTGTTGTCGAGGGACGGCAAGACGATCTACCTGTG
>BACX01000449.1 GCA_000333335.1 Sphingomonas-like bacterium B12
CCCGGTTGCGCCCGGCATGTTGACGTCGAGCATGACGAGATCGAAGTCCCCCTCCCGCTCGATCACCGCGATCGTCTCGTCGAGGGAGGCGGCCTCGAACAGCTCGGCAGCGTCGAACGCCACCGAGATCACCGTGCGGAGACCATCCCTGACGAGGGGATGATCGTCCGCAATCAACACCCGCTCCACGCCCCTCTCCCCCATGACCCCATGGCTTAGCAGAGCGGACGCGGGACCGCGAGGCCCCGCACCGCCGGCGATCAGGCCTTGGGCAGCTTGAAGACCCACAGCGAGCCTCCCTGATTGATATGCTGCACCGCCTTGGCGACCTCGCCGCCCCACAGCGGGACGGCGCCGCCCCAGCCGGACATGACGGCGATATACTGCTCGCCATCCTGCTCCCACGTCACCGGCGAGCCGACCACGCCCGATCCGGTGTTGAACTTCCACAGCTCCTGACCCGTCTTGGCGTCGAACGCCTTCAGATAGCCCTCGGGCGTGCCGGTGAAGACGAGGCCGCCGGCGGTGGAGAGCACGCCGCCCCACAAGGGCGCCTTGTTCTTATATTCCCACACGATCTTGCCGGTCGCCGGATCGACCGCCTTCAGCGCGCCGATATAATCCTGGTAGAGCGGTTTGATGGTGAAGCCCGCGCCCAGATAGGCGGCGCCCTTCTTGTAGGCGATCGGCTCGTTCCAGATGTCCATGCCCCATTCGTTGGAGGGCACGTAGAAAAGGCCGGTCTGCTTCGAATAGGCCATCGGCATCCAGTTCTTCGCGCCGAGGAAGGCCGGGGCGGAGAACACGCTGGAGCCCTTGGTGGTGGTCGGCGCGCCGGGGCGATTGGCATCGACGAAGATCGGCCGACCCGCCTTGGTGTAGCCGTTCGCCCAGGTCGTCTTGGTGGCGAAGGGCGTCGCCGAGATGAACTTGCCGTTGGTGCGATCGAGCACGAAGAAATAGCCGTTGCGGTTCGCCTGCGCGCCCAGCTTCATCATCTTGCCATTCACCTTCGCATCGAAGGGAATGAACTCGTTCACGCCGTCGAAATCCCAGCCGTCATGCGGGGTGAACTGATAGTGCCACTTGATGTCGCCGGTATCGGGATCGAGCGCCAGCATCGACGAGGTGTAGAGATTGTCGCCGGGGCGCAGGTGGCTGTTCCACGGCGCCGGATTGCCGGTGCCGTAGAAGAGCAGGTTGGTCTCGGGATCGTAGGTGCCGCCGAGCCAGGGGGCGCCGCCGCCGGTCTTGTACTGGTCGCCCGGCCAGCTCGCGTTGAGCTTGCCGGTCATGGTGGAATCCTTGCCGTTGAGCTGGCCCATATTCCCTTCGATGGTCGGCCGCGACCACACCAGCTCGCCGGTGTTGACGTCGCGCGCCTCGATCCGGCCGATGATGCCGAATTCGCCGCCCGAATTGCCGTAGATCACCTTGCCCTTCACGATCAGCGGCGCGGCCGTCATCGAATAGCCCGCCTCGTAATCGGCGCACTTCTTGTTCCAGATGACCTTGCCGGTCTCGCGGTTGAGCGCGACGAGATGCGCGTCGAGCGTCGCGAAGATGATCTTGTCGCCGTAGATCGCCGCACCGCGGTTCACCACGTCGCAGCAGGGCATGATGCCGTCGGGCAGGCGCGCGTCATATTGCCACTTCTCGTCGCCCGTCTTGGCGTCGAAGGCGAAGAGGCGGCTGTACGAGCCGGTGACGTAGATGGTGCCGTCATAGACGATCGGCTGGCTCTCCTGCCCCCGCTGCTTCTCGCCGCCGAGCGACGAGGAGAAGGCCGGGACGAGGTGCGAGACGGTCTGGGTGTTGATCTGGTCGAGCGTGCTGAAACGCTGCCCCTGCGGCCCCATGCCGTTGGTGAGCACGATTGGGTGTTGGTGGCGGACGCCATCAGATCCGCATCGGTCGGGGCCGCCGGCCTGCTGCGCAAGAGCCGGGCC
>BACX01000448.1 GCA_000333335.1 Sphingomonas-like bacterium B12
CCGCTTCCATTTTTTTGCGCGAAATGGCGTTGATTCTCACTTTGTGCGAATCTATGTATTTTCCACCCGTTCGGGCGACGACTCGAACATCCAGCTTCAGGAGCGAGAGCGATGCACGTCGGCTATGCGACCGGATTCCAGCATCAGAGCGGACCCGCGTTGAATGACAGTACATTCATCCAAGACGACCTTGATATGGCGGTTGAGTCCGAGGATCTCGGCTTTGGATCCATCTGGGCAACCGAGCATCATTTCTCCGACTATTCGATCTCTCCGTCTCCTCTCCAGACACTCGCCTACCTCGCCGGCAGAACGAAGAAGGTGAAGCTTGGCACGCAAGTTGTGGTTCTTCCCTGGAATGACCCCGTACGCGTCGCCGAGCAGGCGCTGTGGCTCGACAACGTTACCGAGGGGCGCGTTTTGCTCGGCTTCGGTCGTGGTCTCGGCAAAATGGAATATGACGGCATGCGGGTTGATATTAATCAGACCCGGCAGCTCTATCGTGAATATGCCGACTTGATCATTCATGCGCTCGAAACGGGAGTCATTGAAGGTGGCGATATCACCAAACAGCCGCGACGGGAGCTTCGACCGCGGCCCTTCAAGAGCTTCGAGGGCAGAATTTTTGGCTCGGCCGGATCGCCCGAGTCCGTCCGCACCGTTGCGGAATTAGGCATCGGCATTCTGATCATCAATCCTGAGCCGCGGCCAAATCTCGGCGTGGATTTCGAGACCTATCATAATGTTTGGGGTGAAAAACACGGTGACCGCCGCTCGCCGCCGTCACCGCTGCTATCCGGCACCATTTTTGTCGATGAGAGTAGCGAGCGAGCGAAGGCCATGTCAGCCGAGTATCATCGCGAAAGCTTCCGCGCCGCCGTTCGGAATTACGGCATGGCGGATGAAGATTTCGGTACGACCAAGGGGAACGAGTTTTATAAAAACATGCGGATCCCGCCCGAAAAGATTGATGAGATGGCCGACAAGATGGGAACGGTGATGCCCGCAGGCAATCCCACCGAAATCCTGGAGATTCTGGATCGGATCCGCAGTGAGACCAACCTCCAGGGCTTCTTCCCGCACTTCCACTTCGGTAAGATGCCGCGGGACGAGGCGCGTCGCAACATGCGACTGTTTGCCGACAAATGTCTTGCCGAGGTGAAGAGTTGGCCGTGCGAAAGCACAATCGAAGGTCCGAACCGGCAGCTCGAGGCGGCCTGAGTTCGGCGCGACGGCTCCGCGGGGGGGCGGAGCCGTCGCATATTTATCAACGCCGTAAGTGAAAGAGGAGAGCGAGCGTCATGCGCCAGCTGTCTGGACGAGTCGCCTTCGTTACGGGCGGCGCAAGTGGGATCGGCCTCGGTATCGTCGAAGCGCTGTTAGAACGTGGCGTCAAGGTTATGGTCGCGGATCTACGTGAAGATCACCTGGCGGACGTCCGCCAGCGCTTTGGTAATCGCGCAGACATCGCAACCGTTGCCGTCGACGTGATTGATCGCACTCAGATGGCGAGCGCCGCTCAATATACTCTCGAAACTTTTGGGCGCTGCGATATCCTTGTCAACAACGCGGGAGTCGGAGTGAACCCATCCGTCGACGCGGTAACCTTCGAAGATTGGGACTGGGTGCTATCGGTCAACCTTGGGGGCGTCATAAACGGCATCATGGCTTTCCTTCCTATCCTGCTACGCGCAGGGAATGGACATATCGTATCCACCGCATCGATGGCCGGCCTGCTACCGACCGCCGAGAATTACATTTACGCGGCTTCAAAATACGCAGTGCGCGGTCTGAGCGACTCGCTGCGCTTAACCCTTGCGCACCGCGGCATTGGCGTGTCCGTACTATATCCTGGGCTCACACAGAGCAGAATGCTGCAGTCGGGTGAGAATCGGCAGGCGCAGTTCGCCACGACGTCGTGCAAAGAGGCCCCGGCGGGCGGCCCGGTCGAACCACCGAAGGGTGCTGGCATGGAGGCTCGGCAAGTTGGAGAAGCGGTCGTAGCGGGGATCATCAATAATCAGGGCTATATCCTCTCACATTCCGAATTTCGCGATGAGCTTGCGGAACATTTCGAAGAGATCCTAGCTGCCAGCCCGCCCCCACAGGAGATCGATACGGGTCGAATGATGCTGGAATCGGCGAGGCGGCGCCAGACTGCGGAAGCCCAGGAAGCCGTCGAGGCCCTAACGTTGCGCGCATGAGACAACGATAGGGGCCCTCCCGAAGGGCACCCGTTCTCCGCCCGATCCTGCGATCGGCAGGATCGCTTCCAGTGCTCTCCTCCCTGCAATCGCCTACCGGCCCACATACCTGGCCTCGACCGCATTCGTACGCCATGTATATGATCCTGCTTCAGTCTGGAGGGGGCAAAGGGATTTGATGCGGGCCGCGATGTTCTGGATTGTCAATTCATGATCTGCACATGCATCCTGATCGTGTCGCATCGGAAGCGATCGACGTGACAAAGGGCGTGGTTGCATCGGACACGAGGCGCAGCTCAAGTTCAGATAAAATGCTATCTGTGCTCGATCTATTTTCGCCGGAACGAGCAGAATGGACTGTTGAAGAGGCCAGCGCCTTCTTAGGTCAGTCGGAAAGCACGGTTTATCGTTATTTCCGCAGTCTGGCTGATTTTGGCCTAATCTTGAGTATCCGACCAGGACGCTATCTACTTGGCCCGGGGATCGTACATTATGATCGTCAGCTGCGGACGTCCGACCCGCTGGTTCTGGCTGCCGAACCCGCGATAGAAGAGATAGCGCGTGATTTTTTGGTTCCCGGCATGGTGTTTATCAGTCGCATTTTTCGCGATCACGTCATGTCTATCCATGAACATCGTTTAGGTGTCGGCTCTCTTCCAGAGGGAACGTTTGCGCGCGGACGGCTTGCCCCCCTGTTTAGCGGTCCGCCCGGCATGGCGATCTTGGCTTCGCTCGAGGCGCGCGCGGCGAGAGCCCTTCACCGGAAGATCGAGACTGGAGACACCGACTGGTTGGCGATCAAACGCCAGATGCGCGCCATTCGAGCCAGCGGCTATGCGATCAGTTTCGATAAACCTGATCCCGGCATGGTGTACATCTCGGTACCTTTGAAACACGACGATGGAGGGGTGGCTGGTAGCCTGAGCGTTGGACTACGGGGCGTCGATCACGAGGCACACCAAATCGATAGGATGCGATCAATCCTCATCGAAAATGCGGACAGGCTTGGTCAACGCATTCGCAGGGTTGCGGAGCCATGATTGTAGCAATCATCGCGGTCAAATTGGACCACTCGTTTCAGGCTGGGTCCTGACATACTGCATAGGAGCAGTTCCACCTTGCGGTGAGTGACAGGCATTGATTTCGCTAAATCTGGAGGGGGTATGACCGCATCGCTCATCAAAGCGGGCAACACTGCGCTCATCACCGGCGGGGCTAGCGGTATCGGGTTCGGCACCGCGCAGGTTTTTCTGAAGAGCGGTCTCAATGTCGTCGTGACAGACGTCCGGCGAGAGCATCTTGCATCTGCTCGCGTGGCTCTGGCCGGTTTTGAGGAGCGCACGCTGTTCCTAGAGCTCGATGTGGCTGCGATAGAGCAGTGGCGTAGAGCGCGGCTGGCGGTCGAGGACCGCTTTGGGCGGTTGCATATTCTCTTTCTGAACGCCGGCGTCGGAATCTTGGGATCGATGCTGGACACAAGTCCTGCCGATTACGACTGGATCACCGCAGTCAATCTGTCGGGGGTTATTAATGGAGTGCAGGCGTTTCTCCCGCACATGCGCGCGCATGGCGAGCCGGGTCAGATTGTCGCGACTTCATCCATGGGTGGGCTCATCGTCGCCAACGATGGCGGGGTCTACTCAAGCGCGAAATTCGGTGTCGTGGCGCTGATGGAAGAGCTCCGACGCGATCTGGCCGGCAGCAACATAAGCGCATCCGTATTGTGTCCAGCTGCAGTCAATACGAACATCTTCGAGCATGAGAGGATCCGCCCCGGCGCAGGCGGAAGAGACGAGCAACTTGAGGACGAACAGGCCCTGGCGCAACGCGAGGCCGCCGCGAAGGAAATCCTATCACTCGGACGCACGCCGCTCGAAGTTGGTCAAATGGTAGAGCAGAGCGTCGCGTGCGACGATCCCTATGTTTTTACCGACAGGAATGTTGCTCCCAGCCTGCTCGCGCGGCGCGACGCTCTGTTATCATTCACATGAGACGATGATGACTTCTACTTTGGCATACGCCCTGCCCCCCGCTGAGTCGGCGTCGCGCATCCTGGACGCGATCGACCGCCCATTGGATTTGTTAGCGCTTCCGCTTCCGGATGATATCCGCGTTCTGCAAGATTCAGTCTCTATTGCCATCGGCGAGCGCACAACGTTCATCCTGAGCGTCGGTGAGTGCCCGGCTCAGGAGGGTCTCGAAAACGTAGACTGGCAACGGATCGTTCTAACCCCACTTCGCCTCGCCTTTGGTATCGCGACGGGTGCGGCGCGGCACTTTTCCGCGGCGGGCGGAGGTGACATTCTCTTTTTCCTGCCCTCCCAGACAATCATCGGCAAAGGTGCGCCTTCGCCTGACCAAGTTCTTTTCCGAGCGCTTCTCGGCGCGGCAGAGGCTCTGCGTGCGGAGATGATCGAAACCGAGGTGCGGATCAGTATCCTTTTCTATGATCCGCTTGATCCGAGGCCCGAGGATCTAACGAGGCGTTTGGAGAGCGTCCTGTGCAGCGGACCCATGTATAGTCTGTCCGCCGATCTGACGCAGGATCGCATTGTTCAATATTTTGCACCGATGCTGGCTGCATTGGAACAAACGAGCAGTGGCCCCCCGCTGCCAGACATCGGCCCGATGGCCGCTGTATACGATCCAGGTGTTCTTCGGCTGCCACGGCTCCGGCCCGCGCCGTAACTTGGCTCGAGTAACGCAATAGAGCGGCGGTCAGACCGTTCTGGACCCTTGATCGCAGCCTATGGCCCCGGGCCCTCGGCCTGCTGACGGCGAGCCAGATCCTGAAGGGGTCATCCAAGCCGCATCAGCGGCCTTGGGGGATCGCGGTGCTTCTGCGAGTCTACCATCCGGCAGAACTACCCAAAGGCAGAAACTCACGGATCTCGTCCACGATGCGCAGCTCACCGTCAGCGACCTTGAACACACCCATCATATACATTGCGCCGGCGTCAGGGCGTGGATGGTCCGGTATCGGGTGAAAATCCACCACGACAAAGCTGGCGGCGACTCCCAACTTGACGTCGAGAACCGGATAACGCCTTTCTCGCGCCCGAGGCCTTGCTGCGCGAGTGTCGTTTAGCGCGGAAGCGCAAGTATGGACCTTGCCGTCAGGCGATAGCAATGTTCGCAGCGTATTCGTCGTCTTCGCTCCGTTATCATATTTGTCGCAGCGATAGCTGAACCGCGGAATGAGACCGTCACTCTGCTCCAGGCCCTCCCAATAGCGATCTGCAGCATCGCGCAAAGCATCTCGGTCTGCTTGACGATGCGGCGGGATCACCGCCTGATATATGATATCTGGTTTAAGTAACTGCTCGACGTCGGCGAAGTGCCCTTTCGCGTCGGTACTGATAATCGCCTCTGCCTCTGCAATAGATCCATCTTGAATATGAATCCGCTGGGCGAAAGGATGCGGTTTGTCGTCACAATAAGCGACACCCATACAAACCGCCTGACGAGTTTGGGGATCGGCGAAAGGTTGAAGACCGGCAAAGCGCGGACTTTTGTCCCAAAGCCCGCTACCCACCGGCGTCGCAACTCCGTTTTCCGTAGCACGAAACGTCGGGCCAAGCTTCAAGCGGGCCGGGTCGCCAGCCGCCACTGCGTCCAGATACCCATGCATAAGATCGACGAGACCGTCCTGTTCCAGCATTATGCGATTCCCACAGGCGAAAATCCAAAGTGCGTACGCCCGTAATTTATGGCGGCGCTGTCTGATTGATGTGCAAGATGCCCCCGGAGCATCGCAACATTCCGCCAATAGCGCCCAACCATCGAATCCTTTTTCCCGGCCGATGTCCCAACGGTTCGAAAGATGATGTCGACGGCCTTGTGGGCAAGATGGATGCTTTGAAGAATAACTAAGGTCATTCGCCTTGCGACATCGTCCGAACAAGACTCACCACCTGCGCATGTTTGCCGTGCGATAGCCATATAATCGTCAGCAGTCTGGAGAAGCGCCGCCTTTGCGGTATCTACCAGCGCCCGGCAACGCCCGAAATTCAACTGATACTCGGCGAGCTCTTGTCGCGGACCGCCGGTTGGTCCGCTTGCCTTACGACTCAGGAAGCTTTCCTCGTAGAGATCAAGCGCACCCTCTGCGGCTCCGACGATGACCGAGGCCGATTCCGTCACGATGAAGGGGCGAGCCGGACCATGGAAAAGCGGGCTTTCAGCGTATGCTTCGGCTGGCAGGACAGGGTTCATGGGCGGGTAGGGCTTGGCTCGGTGGGATGGTACGAACACGTCGTTGAGCACGACGCGGTCGGAGCCCGTACCCTGCATGCCGATCACGTTCCAGTTGTGAACGATCTGATAGTCGCTTCGGTTAAACAGCCCCATTCGCATTGGAACGCTGCCAGGCTGCGCGTCGTCGATCGTGAACGCCAATAGAATATGCGTCGCGTGCGCGCATCCCGATGCGTAATCCCAAGCTCCGGTTACTCGATACCCGCCTGGAACGGAGACGCCGCTGCCCTGCGGCGCCGCGACCTCGGGCGCCCGGAAATCACCCATCTCGCCATAAGCCTCCTTTTGAGCCTCAAGACTGAACGTCGCAAGCTGGTGAACGTGCCCCAATACAAGCGACAGCACCCAAGCCGTTTCCGGGCATCCGCGCGCCACGGACGTCACGAGACGAACATAGGTCGGGAGATCGAATCCATATCCTCCGAAAATTCTCGGCTGGATGACACGGTAGAAGCCGGCGTCGACCATCATCTGATTGGTCTCTGCCGATATGTTGCCCGCGGCTTCAGTCTCCGCTTGGCGTTCGCGCAACAGGCCACGCATGGCGTCGGCACGTTCAAGCATATGCGCAATCGTGAGGGCCGGTTCCGGGGGGGTTATTCCATCGCTGCCGGTTTCTGCTAGCCGTGCGACACTCATTCATGCTCTCCAATCCATTCCGCCACGCTTACGCTGGCGCTCCGAGGCAGAATTTCGGACAGAACGAAGAGCGTAACCAGAGGTGGGATTGTTCAGATGCAGCATTCCGTCGTTCGCTTGTTGACCGGTCGCCCCTTCAATCCCTCCGACTCACGGCGGGGACGGGCTGCCCAATGTGGGCAAAACGAGGCGTACGACTCGATACACCTGGCCGGTTTGCATCTCAAATGAGACTATTTAATCGCTCAACCTTCTCGCCTTGTGCGGCAGCGGCAGCAGCAGCATCGCCGGAGAGTATCGCACGAATGACCTTAACCGTCTCGATGCGGTATTCATTGCCTATCTCTTGATTGTCTGGATTGCGCAAGGGCGACGACCAGCTGGAATAACTTTTAGTGCAGCGCAGCAGCATATCGACGAGGGGATCGCGGACGACGGCGAACTGACTTTGCTCTGCGCGTTGCATGACCATCGCTGTAAGGCGGATTTCCGGCGCAAGCAGTGTGCGGTGCGCCGCCAGAAGTTGATCGCGATCGCTTCGCGTCGCATTTCTTGCTGCCAGCGCGACGACCTCCATGCTGAGTTCTTTGAAGAAATCCATCGCGTCGCGAGGCGCAACCTTCGTCGCGGCAAAGTGACAATTGATGAGACGACATAAAGCGTTCGGCGCCGGCACCCGCGTCATGAGTCCCTTCCCTCGGCCTGCGATCGACCGAGCAATGCCTTCAAATTCGAGGACGCGAACCGCTTGGCGGAGCGCATCTCGGTCGGCGCCATAACGCTCGCAGAGATCAAATTCAGATCCGAGCTTTCGCTCTTGCGGTTCCTCGCCGTTCAAGTCCTCCATCATTTGACGAAGGATTTGTCCCGCCCGCGACTGCCCGCCCTGCGCAGGTCGTGTGAGCGCCATACCGGATGACAGACCTTTGGCCGGAACGTCGATGGCCTCGATCAATGCTTGGAGGAATAACGCAAAGGAAGACGTACGGTCCTCATGGGGTTTCAGCGCGACGTAACGGTCATAGGCAGCCCGTATCGTCCAATGGTACCGTTCGGCGAATTCACCTTTGCCGTGAAATGCCAGGTACCTTCCAATCGCTTCGATCACGCCAGAAATTGCGGGCGTCGCTACGAGCAAACCACCTCCAGGGCCACGCCTCATGCGTGCGGTGTGCCTGCTCTCCAAGATCCGCGCCGCCTCGCGGACTACTGCTCGCCCTACTCCGAAGCGCTCCGCCAGTTGCGCCTCAGAGCCGCAATTTCTGCCGCTTGGCCAATCTTGGAGGATTAAATCCTCTTCAATTTGAGCGGCAATGGCGCAAGCGGCCTTTTCGTTCGCGACGCCACCACCGACTATCGCGGCGAAAACAAGGTTGCCTTGCGGCCGAAGCGCTTCCTGTGAGTTGCCCGACCGGGCACACGCCAGCGCCACACTCGCCATGACCACTCTCCTATCTTCTGTTACACCCTTCACTTGAGCATGGTTGGTGCGTCTTGCCGCGCCCTCCTCCATGCCGTTTACATGTACATCGAAATCACGCAGGCAGGTGGTGCGATCACCTCTGTAGGCATGAACGCCACACCTGCCGCCGCGCGATCAGCAGCTCAGAACGGGTAGATTGTCGGCTGCCCGCCAATCGTCATCCACTGCCACTCGGTGAACTCATCGATGTTCGTGGTGCTGCCAAAGCGTGATCCGTTGCCCGACGCCCCCGAGCCCCCGAAGGGTATACCCGCCATATCATGGATCGTCTGATCGTTGATGTGCACGAGGCCCGAGCGAATTTGCCGGGCGACGCGGAGACCACGCTCGAGCGATCCGGTCTGAACGGCGCCCGACAAGCCATATTCGGTGTCGTTGGCGACGCGGATCGCTTCTTCCTCATCCTCGACGATGATCACGGGCGCCACCGGTCCGAAAATTTCGAGATCGTAGGCCGGCATGCCACCGGTCACTTTCGTGAGCACGGTAGGTTTGTAATAGAGACCGTCAAACGAGCCGCCGGCGGCAAGTTCGGCCCCGGCATCAATCGTATCCGTGACGATCTTGTGCACGCGCTCAACTTGCTTTGCGTTGATGATCGGGCCGATGGCCACCTCGCTTCGGAACGGATCGCCGACGGGTAGCCGAGCCGCCTTCTGAGCCAGGAGTTCGATATAGTCATCGGCAACCTTGCGTTGAACGATATGGCGGCCGCTCGCCATGCAGATCTGGCCCTGATGCAGGAAGGATCCCCAGGCTCCGGCAGAAGCAGCGGCGGGAAGATCCGCGTCGTCGAGAACAATGAACGGGCTCTTTCCGCCCAGTTCGAGCGCCACGCGCTTAAGATTGCGGCCAGCCAGTTCGCCAACGCGTCGGCCGACGGCGGTCGATCCCGTAAAGGTGATCATCCGTACTCCCTTGGCCGCCACGAGCGCCTCGCCGACGTCTGCCCCACCGTTGACGACCGAAAAAACGCCCTTGGGCAGGCCCGCCAATTCGAACATCCGCGCGAGGAGGGCACCACCGACAATTGATGTCTGCGGATCGGGTTTTAGGATCACCGCATTGCCCAGCGCGATAGCGGGTGCAACAGAACGCATCGCGAGAAGCATGGGAAAATTCCATGGCGCGATCACGCCGACAATCCCGATCGGCACGCGGCGCGCCAGACTGAGACGAGACGGATTCGGGCTGGGTAGGAGTTCGCCCTCAGGTTGGATCAGCAACGCTGCCGAGTGATAGAGCTCGTCGATGGTTCCTTGGATTTCGACTTCGCCCTTGCCGCGCACGCCGCCTGTCTCGCGCACGATCATGTCAACGACGGCGGCGCGATCCTGCTCAAGGAGGCGCGCTGCCTCCCGCATCACCTGCGCACGCCTGTCGGTTGTCCACGACCCCCATTCCCGCTGGCTTTCGGAAGCGCGCGAAACCGTTGTCGTCATCGTCGTTGGGTCTGAAAGCCCGACCCGCCCAAGGGTCTCCCCTGTCGCTGGTTCCCGGACCTCGAGGGCGTCGGAGGCGTCGATCCAATCACCGTTGAACGTTTTTCCCTCCCATGTGTCGCGGGACACTAGCAGGGACGTTTTGGTGTGCTCACCAGATTCTGGCTCGAGTATTGCTACAGTCGACATAGTAAAGTCCTTTGCTTAGATCGCCACGGGCTCAATGGCTCGTTGGGAATTCATGGCTACGCCGATGCCCGGTCCAGAGAATTCGACCATCTCGGCATCGATATATTCCAGGATGTCGAGATCGGCGATACCATTGACGATGTGAAACGACAAAGGAAGCTGTTCCCAGGTCGCGCGATGCCAGTTGACCACGCCTTTGCCCGTCCAACGCCGAAAATCAAACTCGTCAAAATTGATGTTTGCGACCGAGCCACCCGTCCCAGGAGCCGCCGCCGACGAGGTCACGTAAGCAATGTCCGCCCCTTCGCGACCGCCTATACTGGTTCGCGGCATATATTTGTAGTACATCTGCGCACCGCCACCCGATCCTGGGAGCTTCTTTTCGGGGTTGACTTCTTCTGTCAGTTCGATGAGCTCGATATCGAAAAACCGGTGCTCGAACCAAGCTGCATAGCATGACGCACCGCCAGCCACCTCATCCCATTCGATGTCACTGAACCGCGCAAACATTTTCGGAAAGCCGAGTTCCTCGCGACCGGTCATGATCGCGTCGGGGGATCCTTCCCATATGATGGGACACAATGCGCCATCGTGCCGTTCGCTCTTACCCTGGTATGTGACAGGAAAATCGACCGACAGGATGCCGTAGCCCCGCCCCGCTAGCCAGTAGAGGTTCTTAAACCAAGCGCAACTGACCGACACGATGGGCTCGCCACGCAGGCTGAATCCGGCAGGCAGGAGTTTCTCGAGCTTTGCCGGGTCAGTACGATAGCTGACCTTCATCCATTGCGCATTCATGCGACCCGCCTCTTCCGGCGTCCACATACGACCCTCGGGATGCTGTCGCGGGCCAGGCGCGGGTCCAAACATAATCGGCATGCGATAGCGTGAGGCGGGGTTGGGAGTGAACGGCATTTCGTTATCCTCTTCTGGGCAAAAGGCAGAGCTCTCCGCCGACAAGTTCACCTGCGACTTTCGGAACCCAGCCGATGCGGCCATGTGTGTATTTGATTTGCGTCTTCCGGTGCCGCGGTTTCCGCCAGGCATATTTTTGGGTGTAGGCCGCGAACTGCACCGCGGACCGGCTGGCGTCGGATGCTCATGCCGCAACCTTGGCGGTGATAGCGTCATGCCAGAGACCGGTGAGTTGCCGAGGGTCGCCAGTCCCGAAGACGTGACGATCCGGCCTGACAAGGACGGAATTTGCGCCGCGGTCTTTCAGCCAGTCGGAAATGGCCTCGGCAAAAGGCGCAAGGACAGATGAGTCAAGATCGAGCAAGCGCATCCCATCATAATTAGACCCGGTCAAACCCCGCCCGATCAGCACTGGGTCATCCCCGAGGATTGTATCTAGCCGCTCGCCGCCAGCGGACACAGGTTGCGGAAACAATGCCCCTGCACCTGCGGTCTGCGAGAATATCCCTCCCGAAAGGTCCGGATAAGAGACGGAGACATCTTGAGCGCCAGCCGTTTTGCGCGCCAACATCTCACGATCGCGGGCGGCAGCGGCCTGCTCATCGAGCATGCAAACCACCTTCCCCATAGCAATTGCAGTGTTGATGATCGCACGTACATGAGGTTCCCGCTCTTCCTGGTAGCTATCCAGGATATGCTCGCTCGCGCAGCCATGAACGATAGCGGCAAGTTTCCAGGCGATATTGGCAGCGTCGCGAATGCCTGAGCACATACCCTGCCCGGCAAAAGGCGGCATCTGGTGCGCAGCGTCCCCCGCGATCAGCACCCGCCCGTGGCGCCAGTGCTCTGCGACGAGTCCGTGAAAGCGGTAGACCGCCTTGCGCTCGATCTCGATCCGATTGGCACAATTCCAGGGTTTGAGCAGTTCCCGGATCTTGCTATCCTTAAGCATTTCTTCGGCGGTTTCGCCCGGTTTCAACATGAATTCCCAGCGAAAGCGCTTCCCGCTCATCGCCATGTGCGTGATAGGCCGCCGTGGATCGCAGATTTGATGGCAGACAATTGGTAGATCGCCAGGATTCTCTATGATGGTATCCAGGACCAACCAAGGCTCGTCGAATTGGTAATCGTCCAAGCGAATGCCGAGCGCCTCACGAACCGGACTCCAAGAGCCATCGCAACCCACAACGTAGCGGGCTCGCACTGTCTGGCGACTATCATCGCCCAACAGGGTCACGCTCACGCCCGCCGCATCCTGGACGAGGCTTTCGAACGATAGGCCAAGACGCACATCCACGCCGAGTTCACCCAATCGGTCGCGCAATACCCGTTCGACCGCTGGTTGGTGCAAGGCGTAGGTTTCTGCCCAGCCATATGGCCCGACTTCCGCCACGATAAAGTCCAGCAACACGTCGCCGCCGGCCGTTCGGAATTGGTAGCGATCCGGTACTCTGCACAATGGCGCAATGCGGTCTGCCACGCCGATCATCTGGAAAATCCGCATAATCTCGTGGTCGAAAACGGCGGCGCGGGGCAGAGGAAAAAGTTCAGGGGCTTTGTCGATAGCGATGACAGATAATCCCTGCACACTCGCGAGAGCAGCAAGCGCATCTCCTACAGGCCCCATCCCAACGACCAGCAGATCGCAATCGAAGGAGTCGGTCACGAAGAAGCCTCCCCATCGGTCAGGGGCGGCATCGGCATGCCCCACTGAACACCCATCAGTTCGGGTATGCTTCCAACGCCCCCGCCGTCAGCCGCGATCAGCCGATCTCCGTCGGTCCAATGCTCAATTTCATTGCCCCACGGGTCCTTCCAATAATCGAAGATCTGGCTTCCGAGATAGTGGCGGCCAATCCCCCACTGATGGGCATAGCCGGTTTTCTTGAGATGCTCATGACCGGTCATGAGATCATCAAGATCTGCAACTTCGTACGCCGCGTGCATAAAACCTGCGGGTGCCGGCCGTTCGAGCAGAAAGATCGTGTGATGATCACACGGCTGATCCCCGCGATCACACCGCATGAAGGCGCCAATTGCAACCTCCGGCGCCGGTCTTATTTCGTCCGATGTGACAAGACCGAAGCGTTCCTTGTACCAGACTTCAGATCGACGAAAATTCGATACGCCGAGCACGACGTGACCCAGTCGCTCGACATGCGAGGGGCCCTGCTTCACACGCCGAAGAAGACCGGTACGAGGATATCGTCCGCCTTGGTTCCACTCTTCGCGCCGCGTGGTCTCGATCGGCTCAGCACGCTCTTGACCGGCCACAACTTCAACCACGAAGCCATCCGGGTCTTCCAGCCGCACGATTTTCCCCCCGCCTGGGGCGGCGATGTCCTCGACCGTGGCATTATCGTGGGCGGCAAGGTTCCGGAGCTCTTCCTCGCTGTTCACCCAGATACCAAGAGCTGCAAATCCCGGATCTGGCGATCGCTCGGTGACATGAACATAGGGGTTATTGCCGTGGCCCCTCATGAACAGGCGCTCGCCGTCGAAGTAGGCTTCAAGCATTCCGAAATCTCGCAAGAACGAGTGCATCATTTCGAGATCGGGCGCCCGGAAGCGGACATAGGCTACGTCGTAAGCCTTAGCGATGCTCATCTTCTAAACCTCTACGACAGCCACGACGGGCTCGATTCAACGCCAACCTATCAAGGCAGTGGGACCACCTGACAGAGACGAGCGATGGGGACAGCCGCGGTGATAAACCCATGCACGCGACCGCATCCTCTCACTCCTTATCGTGCACTACACAGTCATGTTTGGACTGTTTAGTCAAGTTAAAAAGCCGGTGAGGACGTCGGGTCCGAGGCGTGCCGAGAGACGGGTGAACTGCTCCGAGCGCAGGACGGGCTTCCGATCCCACGAGCACGGCCCGCTGAAAGGTCGCGCGATAGGGCAGGCACGCTTCACGGTCGATGGCCGAACTAGATTGCCCCGGTTGAAGGCGATCAGATCATCGATCTGACCTCCGCTATCCCGAGGTCGGTAATTCCAATGCGTCAGTCCCTCGAGCGCTTTGCGATGCGGCCCACCGCATCAACATACCTGTTCAATGCCACTCTAGAGCGGTGAGGGCGGCGCCCGAAGTCACCCCACATACATCAAGATGGCTTGGCGGATCGTCTGGCGAAGATCGGATCCATCGCCGTGCCTAGGCAAATCAGCCGGGTTGACGGCCCTTGTACGTCGAGAGGTGCACGCAGCCTGCAGGAACTCCAAACGCAATTCCCGCCACTTGTTTCGCGAACGGACTTTGCGGACTCCCATGAACTCAACGGAGCCTTCCAGCTGGATCTCGTGACCACATCGGTCGTGGTCCATGGGAAGAGGACATACCGGCCGAGGGGAGGATTCATGCTGCTCATCAACAAGCAATTCCATCGCAAATTGCCGCATGTCGGCGTATCCGCAGTGGCGCTTTCCGCCGCGTTTCTGGTTGCGCCGGGGAGTGCGGGTGCCCAAGCGCCTCAGACGCCATCTGCCGGTTCATCCCACCAGGACACAACTTCCACTACAATGCCTTCACAAGGTCTCCAAGACATTGTGGTGACGGCAGAAAGACAGGCGAGCAACGCTCAGAAGGTCGCTGCGGCTGTCACCGTCCAACGAGGGACGGACCTACTTGAACGCGGAAAGTTCACGCTTCGGAACATTCTCGAGACCGTGCCCGGCGTCTCGGGCGGCGAATCGGAAGGGACGTCGAACGAGCCGACGGGCAACGACAGTCCGGCCGCAGGTATCACCATTCGCGGCATATCGTCGAATGGAGGCGTATCTGGGCAGACGCTCTCCGGTGTTCCCGCTGTCGCAATTTATGCTGACGACGTTTATAACGGAATTGGCGGCAGCTACGACATCGATCGGGTGGAAGTTCTGAGGGGGCCGCAAGGCACGCTCTACGGCCGCAGTGCCACCGCTGGTGTTGTCGCTATTCATACGCGCAACCCCGATCTGCGCGACTTCACCTTGGAGGAATCGCTTGAGGGTGGAAGCTACGACCTCATCCATGCGACAGCAGCGGCCAACGTCCCCCTGATATCGGACAAACTCGCTGTCCGCGCCGCGGTTAATCAATATCAGCGCGATGGCGTTGATGTCGATAACGGTGTCGGCAAAAGCAACGTGACCGAAGGTAAGGTGAAGATATTGCTCGAACCTACCGATCGCTTCAGTTTGCTTGTTGGCGGCGCATTCCAGGACCGAACCCTGTACAATGGCGGTGTGGCTGGAAACTTCGTGGCACCCGACACGATCGTATATTCACCGTACAGCGTGGGAGACGCGAAACTAAAGTCTCGGCAGGCGTGGGCGGAAGCCAATCTAGACCTTGGGTTTGCCCATCTTACCTACCTTCCAGCCTACCGAACGTTTACTCAGGTCGCCAATATTTTTGTGGTTGGGCCGGGTGGAAACGCGATCAAACAGATCGTCAATACGCCACACGATATCTTTCTGACCCAGGAACTCCGCCTATCCTCACAAGCTGAGTCCCCTATAAAGTGGCAAACCGGCCTTTTCTATTATTATAACAACATCCGAAGCGATAATCGCAATGTCTGGGAGTCGTCGAACGGATTGCTTTTTGACGGCGATATCAAGCGCAGAACGCGCGATCTTGGCGTTTTCGCCGAAGCGACCATACCTCTGACGGACGCTCTGCGGATCACTGGAGGTCTCCGATATGACAAGACTACGATCAACACATCGGAGCTATATACGTCGAACCTCAACGTGTTCTGCAACACGCCGCTTGGATTCATAACCGGCTGCGCCGTCGGATCGCCAAACTCGCCGGTCGCCGGGCTTCCGGAGAATACGACCACGTTTGATCTCTCGGGCGAAGCCGGTCACAAAACATTCAAGAACGTAACCTACAAAGCACGTCTCGAATATGACGTCTCACCGACCAACATGTTGTACGCGTCGGTTTCGACGGCCTTCCTGCCGGGCGATGTGCAAGTTGGCACCGGCGCCGGTAATCTCCCTGCCGCCTTTCCGTACAAGGCTGAACAGCTAACAGCCTATGAAATCGGGAGCAAAAACCGCTTCTTCAACCGCCGCCTCCAGGTAAACGCCGACATCTTCCACTACGACTATGCCGGCTACCAGACGATCATCCAGACCGATCTCGCAAACCCCGCGACCGCTATCCTGTTCAACGCTCCGTTGAGGCTGAACGGCGTGGAGCTTGAGGCCATCTATCAGCTCACCCAGGCGGACCGCGTCGGGTTGAATTTCAGCCATATTCACAGCAAGTTCCACAACCTACCGGCTGAATTTGCGGACAATGTGGCTCAGCGTAGTCTTTGGGGCTTCTCGCCGACCACGGTAACGCTGTACTACGATCGTGAGTTCGAGCTTCCGGGTGGTTCGACCCTGGCGTTTCACGGCGAAGGAATATGGCGCGCTGCTTATGATGTCCTCTTCACGTCTCCGAGCTTGGCTGCTGAGGGCGGCCTAGATTACGAGCATCAAAAAAGCTTTGTGCAGGGGAACCTCAGTCTAACCTGGTCTTCACCCAATAAACGCTACTCGCTGACCGGCTATGTTCGAAACGTCGGTGATACGCGCTACAAAACGTACGTCAACCTTCAGTCGATTACGCCCCTGCAAGCAAGCGGGACCGTTTCCGACCCAAGAACGTTCGGAGCCGTCTTGGCAGTCAAGTTCTAATGCAGGCGGGTACGGTGACCATGTGGCGCCGTACCCGTTTTTCCGCTCTGCGTAAGATCACGCCGCCGTGTCGGACCGTCGCACTTGAGCGGCCCGCCGCCCGACGCCGACGCGTCGGCCGATACGCATGTCAGCGTTGCGCGCGAAGCCAGTTGTCGCCGGCGGCGAGCCATCGCGTGATGACCGGCTCTTTAGCTGGCTCTGCTTTCGCTAGGACTTGCAACGTTGCACGCTCGCCCGTCGAGACGGACATTCTCAAGCGCGCTGGCGCCCGGCGTTGGGTAAGAGCAATGTACAGATTTCTTGTTTTGTTGGAGTGGCACGCCGCTTTCGCCAACCCTTACGATGCAGGAGACTGGAGATGGTACAACTCCTCGACCAGGACATCATGACCAGAGAGGTTCTCGATTGGAAAGGTGTACACCTGTTTCATGCCGCAATTTCCTCCTGTTCGCAGAAGGCCCGGGTCTATCTGAACTTCAAGGGTATAAATTGGACCTCACATGTCGTGGAGATGGGGGCCAATAACGAATCCTATTACATGGGAATCAACCCGCGTGGCCTCGTGCCGACGCTGGTCCACGACGGCGATGTCCATATAGAAAGTAATGACATCATTCTCCATCTGGAGGAACACTTCCCAAGCCCGCCGATGATACCAGTCGCTTATCGCGGCAGCATCAAGCAACTATTGCGCCATGAAGACGATCTTCATCTACAGTTGCGAACGGTTACGTTTCGGTTCCTCATGCCTCCCACCAACAAGCCGCCTAAATCGCAGGAGGAATTGGATGCTTATGCCTCGTCCGGATCGGGAACCGTGCTTGGTATCGCCGACGAGGCCAAAGCGCGCGAGATCGCCTTTTATCGCTGGTTTCTAGAAGGTGGGATTCCTGAAAAGGCGGTGCAAGCGGCCGTTGCTCAATTCAAGGCGGAGTTTATGGGCCTTAACGAAACTTTGCGCTCTCAACCTTTCCTGCTGGGGGATGCTGTTAGCGTCCTAGACATTGCTTGGCTGATTTATGCGCATCGGCTCTTCATCTGTGGCTATCCCATCGAACGCCTGCACCCATCTTTGTGGGAATGGTATCAAAGGTTGTCAATCGATGCGCGTTTCAAAGACGAGATTGCGGCCCCGCATGAAATGGCGTCGATGCGGGAGCGGCTTCCCGCGGAAGGTCGGTACGATCGAGGCACACTCGAAGACGTCTGTGCGCTTTGAGATTGGCTTCGTGTCGAACGGCGTTCACGCATCAGTCCGAGCTCGGCAGCCTCATCGACACGCGGAAGAATGCCGGCGTCTAACCCGGTGTCACGGCGGCAGGAATCAGCACTCCGGTTGTGCCTTATCGACACGTGATTTCTGGAGATGCTGAACTTGTCACGAGCCGTGTTGAACTTATCCTTCGACTTGTTTCATCGCGAAGCGTCGTCGCCGATTTCGTACATGATCTCGCTCTATCGCAGCTCGCGAGACGTTAATTATGGAGCATGCCGTGCCGCCCGGCTTCGGACCGAACTTGGTTGATGAGCAGGCCGACACCTGGGATATCGACCTCGACGACATCTCCTTCGGTGAGCCACAAAGGCGGTTGACGCTTCGCCCCTACACCTCCCGGGGTGCCTGTCGCGATGACGTCGCCAGGTGACAGGGGGGTGAAACTCGAAACATAGGCGATGATTGTCGGTATCGAGAATATCATGTCCGCTGTCGGCTGTGATTGAACAACGGCACCATTCAGCCTCGTGGTGACGGTGAGCACGGTCGGGTCAGGCACGTCGTCGGTCGTCACCAGCCAGGGCCCGAAGGCGCCCGTATCCGGAAAGTTCTTCCCGGGTATGAACTGCTTTGTGTGCCACTGCCAATCGCGCACTGACGCATCGTTATAGCAGGCATAGCCCGCGACGTGAGAAAGAGCATCGGCCTCTGAGATACCGCGACCTCCCCGCCCGATCACAACCGCGAGCTCTCCCTCGAAATCAAACATTGTCGAAACAGTTGGCAGAACCAGCGGCCAGCCGTGGCCCGTCTGGCTATCCGCGAACCGCGTGAAGATTGAAGGATGGTCAGTCTTGTCTCGACCCGTTTCCTGACGATGGCTTTCATAATTGTGACCGACACAGAATATCTTACTAGGGTTGGGGATCACGGGGTACAATTCGACCTCGCTCACGTGGTACCGCGAGCACGAACCTTCGGCCCCGCCCGGCTTCGCGTGGCGGCCATCGGCAATGAACGATTTCAAATCAGGAAACCGGTCGGCGAGAGTCGAACCCAGATCGACGATATCATCACCTTCTACGATGCCGTACGTTGCGCGACCACCTACGCTAAAGCTTGCAAGTTTCATAGGTCTTCTCCAAACCTCGACTGTTTTAGCTACGTAAAAGACCCTGTCCCCAGCTGTTGAGGGTGCGCTGTTCGTGTGGCCATTGCCCCGTTGGGTGATCATGCTCCAGAATCTGAAGTTCGGCAGAGATTTCAACCCAATTACCATCGGGGTCATGGACAAAGATGAAGAGATTATTGCCGGGCCCGTGCCGTCCGGGACCCCATTGGATTTTTATTTGGTTTTGCGCCATATGATCCGCCCAATCGCGGATAGCATTCCAGTCGGACGTTTCATAACAGTGATGATCGAACCGGTCTTCTGGTGCCAAGAACACGGCAAAACTATGATGCTCTTCGCTACAGCGAAGGAAAGAGGTCCTGACGCCACCCTCATCGTCCAAAACGTCGTCTGAAAGCGTGAAACCGAGGACATCAACAAAAAAACGGACGATCCGGGCGGGATCGCGACTGGCAAGAACCACATGTTGCAATCGAGCTGTCGGGAGGTCTGGGCCTCCTTGCATTGTTGCTGCCGTCGGAAGTCCGAATGCGAACTGATTGCCATCGGGATCGCGCGCGATAATAGCTTTCCGAAAGAGGAGTGTTGCCCCCACCTCAAATTCCCAAGAGGCGCTCTGCAAGCGCTGCCGGATCCGATCAAGTTCGAGGTCGTCAGGGACGGCGAAACCGGCCGATAGGAGCGTCTTGGGTTCGCCTGCGGAAAAAATCAGCTTTCTATCGAGCGCCCTCGCAATGATCGCATTCCCCATTTTCTCGGGCGTGTAGCCCATGGCTCTGCAATAGAAGTCGCTCGTTCTTTCGGGATCTTGGCACCCGATTTCCAGATAATCGAGTGTGGCGGTCAATGCGTCAAGCGGCCGCCCCCAACGATCCGAAGGAAATTTCATACAGCCTCTCGCGGTCTGAGCGGCCCGGCTCGCACCGAGCGGATGTCACAATTTTCCTAATATATCGGAAAAAAGCTGTCAATGAGGCTTGGTGTCGGCGGGCCCGCCAGGCTCTGGCCGAATCGCGGAAATTTTGGCCAGCCCCCTATCCACCGCCCTTTCGCAGTCAGCGACGTGCAACGCGATTAGCCGGCCGCCCGCTTAACGCGGCGTCAGCTTTTCTATGTTTTATGGTGCCCGCAGGGCCTCAGTCACGCTTTGGGCTGCTTCTCGGACGACCA
>BACX01000447.1 GCA_000333335.1 Sphingomonas-like bacterium B12
GGCGGCGATGCCCGGCATGGCGGCGACACCCGATTTCCAGGCGGCGGTGACGGCGCCGGGGCGGCCAGCCGATGCGGTGAAGATGGACGAAGGCCGCAAGCCGGCGGAGGTATTGTCCTTCCTGGGGCTGCAGAAGGGGATGTCGGCCGCCGATCTCGTCACCGGATCAGGCTATTGGGCGGAGATCATGGCGCGCGCGGTCGGCCCCAAGGGCAAGGTGACCGCGTTCGAGCCCAGCCAGTTCTACACCAGCCCTGAGGAGCAGGAGACATGGAAGGCGCTCACCGCGCGCCGGCCGGACATCCGCCTCGTCCGCTATCCGTTCGAGGCCTTCGCCGCGACGCCGAAGAGTTTCGACTTCGCGATCATCAGCCTGAATTACCACGACCTCTATTGGACGTCGGAAAAATATCATATTCCGCGCACCGATCCGGCCGCGTACCTCAGGACGCTCTACGCGGCGATGAAGGCGGGCGGGATCGTCGGCGTGATCGATCATGTCGGCCCGGCCGGCGACACGCGGGCGATCGTCGACAAGCTCCACCGGATCGATCCGGCGACAGTCCGGGCGGATTTCAAGGCGGCCGGTTTCGTGCTGGAGGCGGAAAGCCCGCTGCTCGCCAACCCGGCGACGATCACAGCAAGCTGGTGTTCGATCCCGCGATCCGCGGGCAGACCGATCGCTTCCTCTATCGTTTCCGCAAGCCGCGCTGATCCAACTCGGGCCGACA
Source organism: Sphingomonas-like bacterium B12 (assembly GCA_000333335.1). Taxonomy (GTDB): domain Bacteria; phylum Pseudomonadota; class Alphaproteobacteria; order Sphingomonadales; family Sphingomonadaceae; genus Solisphingomonas. The sequence goes on from BACX01000447.1 coordinate 732, forward strand.
GGGCTCTTTCGGCCGGAACGGACGATTTT
>BACX01000446.1 GCA_000333335.1 Sphingomonas-like bacterium B12
TCCGTTCGTTTTCATCGGCCCCTCCCAAATCGTCGAAGAAAGCCTATCTGTCGGTCGGCNGGATCGCCAGCACGATAGAGGGTCGACCATGACCGACACCGAATGNCTCGACAGGCGCGACTGGAAGAAGGCGGTGCTGGCCGGAATGGCCGATCGCTGCCCATCGTGCGGGCAGGCGCATCTCTTCGCGCGCGGCCTGCGGACGGTGCCGCACTGCCCCGCCTGCGGGCAGGACTGGAGCCATCAGCGCGCCGACGATTTCCCGGCCTATCTGGTGATCCTGATCCTGGGCCACGTGCTGGTGCCGATCGTGGTGGCGGTGAACATCGCGTGGGACGTTCCGCTGGTGCCGCAGATGATCGCGTGGTCGCTGCTCGCGATCGTGATCGCGGTGGCGATGATCCGCCCGGCCAAGGGCGCCGTGATCGGCGCGCAATGGGCGCTCAGGATGGGCGGCTTCGGCAAGCGGTAGCCCCCTCCCGCCCGGCGGGAGAGGGCCGGCCGATCAGTGGCCGCCGGCCAGCACCGGCTCGACGCCGCTCTTGGCGAGCTGGTCGTTGATCTGGGCCATCAGCCGTTCCAGCCCGGCTTCGTCTTTCGCCTCGGCGCGCGCGACGAGCACGTCCTGCGTGTTCGACGCGCGCAGCAGCCACCAGCCGTCCGCCGTGTTGACCCGCGCGCCGTCGGTGCGATCGACCTCGGCACCGTCGGCGGCCAGCCGCTCGAGCACCTCGTCCACCACCTTGAACTTGCGGTCCTCGGAGGACTGGAAACGCATCTCCGGCGTGTTGATCATCACCGGCATCGCGTCCTTGATCGCGGTCAGCGAGCCACCGAGCAGGCGCACCGCGCGGATCAGCCGGATCGCGGCATATTGTGCGTCGTCATAGCCGTAATAATCGTGCGCGAAGAAGATGTGGCCGCTCATCTCGCCGGCCAGCGGAGAATTGGTCTCCTTCATCTTGGTCTTGATCAGCGAGTGGCCGGTCTTCCACATCAGCGGCTTGCCGCCCAGCTCGGCAATACGGTCATAGAGCGCCTGGCTGGCCTTCACATCGGCGATGATCGTGGCGCCCGGCTCCTCGCGCAGCACCGGCTCGGCGAGGATGGCGAGCAGCTGGTCACCCCACACCACCCGGCCCTCGCCGTCCACCGCACCGATGCGATCGCCGTCGCCATCGAAGGCGATGCCGAAATCGAGGCCCTTGTCGGCGACCAGCTTCTTCAGGTCGGCGAGATTCTTCTCATCGGTCGGATCGGGATGATGATTGGGGAAGGTGCCGTCGACCTCGGTGTAGAGCGTATGATGCTCGCCCGGCAGCAGCTTGACGAGGCGATCGACGATCGGGCCGGCGGCGCCGTTGCCCGCATCCCAGCCGATCCTGAACGCGCCGCCGGCATAGCCAACCATCAGGCGGGCGACATAATCCTCCATGATCTCGTAGTTGGAGATCGAGCCCTGGCCCTCTTCCCAATCACCCTCCTCGGCCAGCTTGCCGAGATTCTGGATGTCGGCGCCGAAGAACGGCTTGTGCTGCAGCACCATCTTGAAGCCGTTATAGTCGCCCGGATTGTGGCTGCCGGTGATCTGGACACCGCCATCCACCTCCAGCGTCGCCTCGGCATAATAGAGCATCGGCGTGGGGCCGAGGCCGATGCGCACGACGTCGACGCCGCTCTTCGTCAGACCATCGACCAGCGCCGCCTCGAGCAGCGGCGAATGGGTGCGACCGTCATAGCCGACCGCCACGCGGGTGCCGCCGGCACGACGGATGCGGGTGCCGAAGCCGCGGCCGATCGCGGTCGCATCGGCCGGACCCAGAGTCTTTCCGACGATGCCCCGGATGTCATATTCGCGCAGCGAAGTCGGATCGAAACGATGGGTCATGTAGTCGGTCTCCCTGAGTGGTTCTGCCGGGCAGGACTCTTAGCGACGGTTCTGGTTCAATTCCGCGACAAGAATGTCACGCGCCGCATTGACGCGGCGGGCCAGCGCATCCGATCCGCCGGCATCGGGGTGGACGCGGCCGATCAGGCGGCGATGCGCGGCCCGGATCTCCTCCTCGCCGGCACGCGGCGAGACGCCGAGCAGGTCGCGCGCCTCGGACGCGGTCAATGCCGTTTCCTTGCGACGCTGGCCCAGCCACCAGATGGCGGCGATGACCGCGAGCGCGACGAGCAGCTTCACGGCCGGCCGCTCAGGCCGAGGCGGCGACGGAAGCCGCGGGCGTCGGCGCGGGCCGGTTGAACAGATCGGCCGGCTCGGGAAGCTGCAGGCCCGCGACCATCTCGCGCAGCTCCTGCCGCGCGGCGACGTGGCTAAGGCCGACCTCCCTGATCGCACCGAGATCGAGCAGGGTCAGGCCCTTGGGGAACAGCTCGCGATAGATCACGCGCTCGCCGAGGCCGGGGATCACGCGGAAGCCGACGCGCTTGGACAATTCGTCCACCGCCTGGCCCACGCGACGCATGTTCTTCGCCTCGAGATGCTGGAGGCGGTTCCTGAGCACCACCCAGTCGACCGTGCCGCCATCCGTCTTGGCGCGAACCTTGCGCGCGTCCCACACTACCTCGGCATAGAAGCTCGGCCGCTTGATCCGGTAGGTGTCGGGATCGACCTGGCCGATCAGATCGAGGTCGATGAAGCTGTCGTTGATCGGCGTCACCAGCGTGTCGGCGCGCGTCACCGCCTTCATCGCATAGGGATCGTCACGACCTGGCGTGTCGACGATGACGAATTCGGCATCTTCGGACAGCGCATCGATGCGGCCGAGGATGTTGGCGTCCTTCTCCGGATCGAACACCTCGAAACGCGGCGAGGCGAGCTCGACCTGTTCCTTGCGCGCGGAGGCGGCACGGTTCTCCAGATAGCGGACCATGGTGCGCTGGCGGGTGTCGAGATCGATCACGGCAACCCGGCGCCCCTGCGCGGCAAGCGCTACGGCGACATGGACGGCGGTGGTGGATTTACCGGTGCCGCCCTTCTCATTGGCGAAAACGATCAGATGCGCGCGCTGTGTCATACGTCTCGAATTGTCCCCAAACGGCTATCGGCGGCCCTTGATTTGACCCCGATGCCGCCGCACAGAGCCTGCCCCAGCCATATCGGAGGCCCGTCGCCCGTGCAAATCATCCGTGAACTTGGCGCCCTGCGGGATGCCGTTCGGGCGCTTCGCGACGCGGGCCAGCGAATCGCGCTGGTGCCGACGATGGGCGCGCTCCACGCCGGCCACATCGCACTGGTCGAGGAAGGGCTGCGCCGCGCCGACGCGGTGGTCACCTCGATCTTCGTGAATCCGATGCAGTTCGCCCCGCATGAGGATATGGATCGCTATCCCCGCCGCGAACGGGCCGACGCGCAATTGCTGGAGAAGGCGAACGCGGCGATCCTGTGGGCACCATCGGTGGAGGAGATGTATCCGCAGGGCTTCGCCACGACCGTCTCCGTGTCCGGCGTTTCGGAGGTGCTCGACGGTGCGGCGCGGCCGGGCCATTTCGACGGCGTCGCGACGGTGGTGCTCAAGCTCTTCCAGCAGGTGAAGCCCGACGTCGCTTTGTTCGGCGAGAAGGACTGGCAGCAGCTCGCGGTGGTGCGCCGGATGGCGGACGACCTCGATCTCGACATCGAGATCGCCGGCGTGCCGACCGTGCGCGACGACCAGGGCCTCGCCCTCTCCTCGCGCAACGCCTATCTGGACGAGGAGGAACTGGCCAGCGCGCGCACCCTGCCCCGCGCGCTCGGTGAGGCGGCCGCCGCGATCGGGCGGGGCGAGCCTGTGGCCGGCGCGCTCACGGCGGCGGTGGCGCGGCTGGCCGAGGCGGGCTTCGATCCGATCGACTATGTCTCGCTGCGCGATGCCGAAACGCTGGTCCCGATCGAGACTTTGGGCGAACGTCCCGCACGGCTGCTCGCGGCGGCCAGGATGGGAAATGCCCGGCTGATCGACAATCTGCCCGTCGATGTAACGACAAGTAACGACAAGTAACGGACGCATTTCGACCAACGTCTAAATCGTGTCGATTTCCGCGTTAACCATTTGTTTGCTGCGAGCCGCCAAAACCACCTGCGTGGAAAAGGACCAACGCAGATGGCAAGCAGTTTCAAATCCGCCGCCTTCCTGATCGAGAGCCGCCTCGCCGAGGCCGCGTTCGATCCCGAGACGCTGTTCGAGCTGGGCATCGCCTATTCGACCGGCAGCCGCGGGGTCGAGATCGATCTGATCGAGGCGCACAAGTGGTTCAACCTCGCCTGCGCGGCGGGTTCGGTCGATGCGCAGGACATGCGCGCCGAGATCGCCGACGAGATGACCGCGCGCGAGATCGTGGAAGCCCAGAAGATGGCCCGCGCCTGGCTCGCCGCCAACCGCCGCGCCGCCGCCTGAGGCTTCACCCTTCCTTGCGGAAGGGCGCCATTCCATCGAGCAGTTCGATCTGCTCCTCCATCGCGCGGGCTTCCCGCACGATGAAATCCTCCACCGCCCGCCGGAATCCGGCATGCGGGATATAATGCGCCGACCATGTCGGCACTGGCCGGTAGCCGCGCGCGAGCTTGTGCTCGCCCTGTGCCCCGGCTTCGACGCGGGATAGGCCGCGCGCGATCGCGGCATCGATCGCCTGATAGTAGCAGAGCTCGAAATGGAGGAAGGGTATCTCCTCCGTGCAGCCCCAGTACCGCCCGTAGAGCGTGTCGCCGCCGATCAAGTTGAGCGCGCCCGCGACGGGACAGCCGTGCCGGTAGGCGAGCATCAGCAACACGCGGTCCCCCATCCGCTCGCCCAGCATCGTGAAGAAGCGGCGGGTGAGATAGGGCTGACCCCATTTCCGGCTGCCGGTATCCTGATAGAAGGCCCAGAAGGCGTCCCATTCGGCCTCGCCAATCTCGGCGCCGGTCAGGTGGCGGATTTCGACCGCGCCCTGCGCCGCCTCGCGTTCCTTGCGGATCGCCTTGCGCTTGCGCGACGAGAGCGCGTCCAGAAAATCGCCGAAATCGCGATAGCCTTCATTGTGCCAGTGGAACTGGCTTCCCGTGCGGATCATCCAGCCCGCGGCCTCGAACAGTGGCTTCTGCGCTTCGGTGATGAAGGTGGCGTGGGCGGAGGAGAGATCGTGCTCGCCGACCATCGCTTCGGCCGCCGCGATCAGCGCGGGCGCGGCGGCGGGATCGCGCAGCAGCAAGCGCGGGCCGGGGACGGGGGTGAAGGGCACCGCGATCTGGAGTTTCGGGTAATATTGCCCGCCTGCCCGCTCCCACGCATCCGCCCAGGCATGATCGAACACATATTCGCCCTGGCTGTGGCTCTTGGCATAGGCGGGGAGGATGCCGTCGGGCTTCCCGTCATCGCCATCGAGGATGATCGGCACCGGCTGCCAGCCCGCGCGCGATACCGCGCTACCCGAGTCTTCGAGCGCGGAGAGGAAAGCGTGGCTCAGGAAGGGATTGTCCGCGCCGGCGCAGGCATCCCAGTCCGCCGCGGCGATCGATCCGATGCCGGGCGCGACGCGCGCGAAGACCTCGCTCATGCCGCGCGGGGCCGCTCGAAGATCGGACGGTCGCCATACGCCGCCACCGTTGCGCGATCGGTCTCGCTGCGTACCGTCCAGCTCAGCACGGGCAGCCCCCTCGATCGGAGTGCGGCCGGCAGCGAGGAGGGGAGGAAGCGCACATCATAAGCGAGGAAATCGGGTCTCGCCCGCTTCACCGCAAGGCGTCGCGTGATCGCATCGCGGATCGAGCGGCCCCGGCTCTCGCGGTGCTCGGTCATCACGAGGCCCCGGACGATCTTCGGCGCGTGGTTGAGAAACCAGCGACACACCTCGGGATTGAAGCCCATCACCGTCACCGGCCCGCGATAGCCCTCCAACACGCGCCTTACCGCGAGGCAGAGCGGTGCGGTTTGCGCCAGTGTGTCGGTCTTGATCTCGATCAGTAGCGGTACCCGCCCGGCGATCAGGCCGGTCAGCTGCGCGAGAGTCGGCACCCGTTCCTCGCCCCCGCCGAGGCGGAGCGCCTGGATGTCGTGCGTCGCCATATTGGCGATGCGGCCGGGGCGCCCGGTCAGCCGCTCGGTATCGGCATCGTGGAACACCATGACGGTGCCGTCGCGCGACAGGCGAACGTCGCACTCGATGCCGAAGCCGCCCTGCACCGCCCCGCGCGCAGCGGCGAGGCTGTTCTCCGGAACAGGCCCGCCCCACAGGCCGCGATGCGCGATGTCGTGCGAAAGGAGAAAACCGACGCGGGCCGGGTCCGGCGCCGCGACGAGCCTCCGGTCAAGCGTCGCGAAGGGCGACGATCGCATCCACTTCCACCGACACGCCGAGCGGCAAAGGCCGGATATGCTGGCTGACCGTGGACTGGCTGATGCCGAGCGCCACGCCCGCAGCGGTGAATTGCCTCGCCTCCACGACAGCAAGAAACGAGCGAAGCAATGTCACGTCAAACATCGGCACTCCATTCCCATTCATAATGACTGTTATTTCTTGAACAAAACCCGGACCAATTCAACAATACACAACACTTAGCGCCATTGGCCCAATCCGCTGCACAGATACGCCAACGCGGCAAGTGAAATGAATTTCATGAGCTCATCTATTCTTGGAGTATTGTATGAGTGAATATTCGAGGCGAAACATCATCGCCGCCGGCGCCGTCGCCGCTGCGGCGACCGCTGCCATGCCGCGACTTTCGGCATCCGGACG
>BACX01000445.1 GCA_000333335.1 Sphingomonas-like bacterium B12
CTGGCCAATATCGGTACGGGCGTCGTCCTGTCGCCGAACACCATGGCTGGTGGGCGGCCGGCGTGGCGGGTGCCGCGTCGGGNTCGGTTNAGAACTTCGCGGCCTCGATGCTGGTGACGTGGCGACGGCGTTGACGGCGCCGATCGGCGCCATCGCGGGGACGGCCATTCGTCGCCCGACCCGTACGATCGGACTGGGACATGCGGCCGTCGCCATCCTGCTGGTGGCGATCGTCGCGCGCTGGCGGGCCTTCGGAAACCCTGTCATCCACATCGACGAGCAATTCTACTGGCTCGTCGGCGGCCGGATGCTGCACGGCGCCATCCCCTATATCGACATATGGGATCGCAAGCCGATCGGCCTGTTCCTGCTGTTCGCCGGCCTTCGCGCGATCGGCGGGAACGGCGCGATCGCCTATCAGATCGGCGCGCTCGTCTGCGTCTGGCTGACCGGCCTGATCCTGTTCGCCATGGGCCGCCGCATCGCGCCCGCAGGCGGCGCGCTGGCCGGCGCGATCCTCTACATTCTCTGCCTCAACCTGGCCGGCGGAGAGGGCGGGCAGGCGCCCGTCTTCTACAATCTGCCGGTCGCCGCCGCGATCGCGCTGATCCTGTTCCGCCGGCACCAAGCGGCCTCCAGCGGAGGCGACCTTCGCGTGACTGGCGCGGCGGCGATGCTGCTGTTCGGTATCGCGCTACAGATCAAATACAGCGCCGTGTTCGAGGGGATGTTCGCCGGCATCGCCCTGCTGTGGCTCGCCTGGCGCAGCGGACGGCCGATATCGAAGCTGGCGATCGACGCGGCGATCTGGGTCGGCTGCGCGCTGGCGCCGACCGCCGCCGCCGCCACCGCTTATGCCGCCATGGGGCATTTCGGCGACTGGTGGTACGCCAACGCGACCTCGATCCTCGCGCGCAAGTCCGAACAGCCGGACATGGTGTGGATGCGGATCGAGGTGATGGCGATGCTGACGGTGCCGCTGGTGGCAAGCGTGCCGCTACGCCGCTGGCTGGGCTGTAGCCCCGCCGAACCGGCCGTGCGCGACGACCTTCGCTTCCTCGATGGCTGGGCGGCATCGGCGCTGCTCGGCGTGGTGCTGTTCGGGAGCTGGTTCAACCATTATGCGCTCCCGCTCTTCCCGCCCTTCGCGGTGATCGCCACGCCGCTCGGCAATCGGCGGGCGGGGCGCATCTGGATCGCGACGCTGCTCTTCTGCAGTGGCGTATGGGGCCAGCGCGTCCTGTGGCGCCACACCATCACGCGCGGCACCGGCACGACGCTGGCCCACGCGGTGGAGGCCACGCGCGGCGGCAAGGGCTGCTTCTTCGTCTATGACGGGATGCCGGCCTTCTACGACGCGACCAATTCCTGCTTCCTGACGACCCATGTCTTTTCGGCCCACCTCCAGTCGCTGAACGAGCTGGGCGCGACGGGCATCGACGAGGCGGCGGAGGTGGCCCGGATCATCGCGCTCCGGCCCGAGCGCGTGATGACCATGGAGCCCATCTATGACGGCGAAAACCCCGCCTCGCGGGCGGAAATCTATCGCGTGCTTAAGGCGGATTACCGCCTGCTCTATCGCTATGGCGACGTCGGGCACGGCTATGCGGTCTACGGCCTGCGCGGCACCGTCCCCGCCGGTCCGCCGCGTATCGACACGCCCGACACGCGCTTCTTCTGATCCTCAGCGCAGCTGGCGCTCGATCCGCCGGTCGGGCACCAGCCAGACGATCGAGATCAGGACGTAGATGGCGATCGCGATCAACGGCTCCACGAAGGAAAGCGGAATCGCCAGCAGATAGCCCGCGATCGACAGCCGCCCCTTCCAGTCGCGGCCGAGCGCCTCCGCCAGCGCCGAGGAACGGCCACCGTTCACGCACATGATCCGGTGCTGCAGCCAGAGATAGCTGGCCCCCGCCATGCCGAGGACGACACCATAAGCGGCCACCGGCATGGCCACGAACCCG
>BACX01000444.1 GCA_000333335.1 Sphingomonas-like bacterium B12
GCCCGATCAGCACCAGCACCGGCACGGCGAGCGGGGAGACGCGCGCCAGATCGACATGTTCGATCCGCTCGGCGGCGGTATCGAGCAGTCGGCCGAGCCGGCCGACATCGGTCATCCGCGCCTTCGCGTCCGCCCATGCGGCCTGCAAAAGCAGGTGTTCCGGCTCGTAGCGGCGCAGCACGTCGTAGATCAGGTCGGTCGAGAAGGTGACCTGCCGGCCGGTCTTGCGCTTGCCGGGATGCTGGCGCTCGACGAGGCCGCCGATCACCGCCACCTCGCGGAAGGCGCGTTTCAGCAGCGCCGATTCCTGCACCCAGTCAACGAATTCATGCTCCAATATGTCGGGCGAGAAGAGCGGTCGCGGGTCCGTGACGGGCTTTAACGAATAGGTTGCGATGGCGTAGTCGCTGGAAACGAATCCTATCGGCTGGAGGCCCGCCGTCTCCATCCTGCGCGTCACCAGCATGCCGAGCGACTGGTGCGCGTTCCAGCCCTCGAAGCTGTAGACCACCATGTAATGCCGGCCTTCGCGCGGGAAGGTCTCGATCAGCAGCTTGTCCGGCGCGGGGAGGACCGAGCGGCGCTGCTGCATCTCCAGCCATTCGCGCACGTCGGGCGGAAAGCGCGGCCATTCCTCCGGCTCGTGGAGGAAGTGGCGGACACGATCGGCGAGGTTGGTGGAGATCGGCATCCGCGCGCCGCCATAGGTGGGGATGCGGGCGGGTTTCGATGTGGCGCGGACATAGAGATCCTCGCCCTTCACGCCCTCCACCTCGAGGCTGAGGCCGGAGAAGGAGAAGGTGTCGCCCGGCGCGAGGCTGGCGGCGAAGCCTTCCTCCACCTTGCCAAGCGAGCGGCCGTTGCGGAAGCGGACGGTGAGCATCGCCGCCTCAACGATGATCCCGGCATTGAGGCGGTATTGGGTGACGAAGCGGGGGTGACTGACGCGCCACAGCCCGTCCGCTCCGAGCGTCAGCCTTTTGTACTGATCGTAGGCCCGCAGCGCGTAGCCGCCGGTGGCGACGAAGCTCAGCACCCGATCGAACACGTCCTCCGGCAGTGTGGAATAGGGCGCCGCCTCGCGCACCTCCGCCAGCGTCGGTCCTTGCGCGAAGGGCGCGGCGGCGGCGCAGGCCATCAGGTGCTGGGCGAGCACGTCGAGCGCGCCGGGGCGGAAGATATCGGGGTCGCGCTCGCCCGCCTCCACCGCATCGACGGCGGCGCGCGCCTCCAGATATTCGAAGCGGTTGCCCGGCACGATCAGCGCCTTGGAAGGCTCGTCGAGCCGGTGGTTGGCGCGGCCGATGCGCTGGAGCAGGCGCGACGATCCCTTGGGCGCCCCCATTTGGATGACGAGATCGACATCGCCCCAGTCCACGCCCAGATCGAGGCTGGCGGTGGCGACCAGCGCGCGCAGCTTCCCCGCCGCCATCGCCGCCTCCACCTTCCGCCGCGCCTCGATGTCGAGGCTGCCGTGGTGGATCCCGATGGGGAGGTGCTGCTCGTTCACCGCCCAGAGATCCTGGAAGATCAGCTCGGCGAGGCTGCGCGTGTTACAGAAGATGATCGAGATTTTATGGGCCTCGATCTGGCGCATCACCTGCTCGGCGGCGTAGCGGCCCGAATGACCCGACCAGGGGATGCGCTCCTGCGGGAGCATGATCGCGATGTCAGGATCGGCACCGGGGTCGCCCTCGACCAGCGCGACGGAGTCGAGGTCGCCGTCGCCCGACAGCCAGCCGCGATAGAGGTCCGGATCGGCGACGGTGGCGGAGAGCGCGACGCGGCGCATCTCCGGCGCGAGGCGCTGCAGGCGGGCGATGCACAGCGAAAGCAGGTCGCCCCGCTTGGAGGGGGCGAAGGCGTGGACCTCGTCGATCACGATCGTCCTGAGGTTCGCGAAGAGCTGCGCGGCATCGGGATAGGAAAGCAGCAGGCTGAGCGACTCGGGCGTCGTCAGCAGCATCTGCGGCGGCTTCACCCGTTGGCGCGCCTTGCGATCGGACGGAGTGTCGCCGGTGCGAGTCTCCACCCGGATATCGAGGCCCATTTCCTCGATCGGCCCCAGCAGGTTGCGCTGGATGTCCACCGCCAGCGCCTTGAGCGGCGAGACGTAAAGGGTGTGCAGCCCCTCGCTCGGAGTCTCGATCAGTTCGACGAGGCTCGGCAGGAACCCCGCCAGCGTCTTGCCCGCACCAGTGGGCGCGACGAGCAGCGCGCTCTTCCCCGCCCACGCGGCATCGAGCATCGCCAACTGGTGTCGCCGGGGGCGCCAGCCACGCGATGCGAACCAGTCGCCGAGAATCGGGGGAAGATCGGACATTCGCTGGTGAATATCGGGGCTTGGCCACGTCTCCGCCAGCCCTCGCCAGCGTCCGGTCGAACCGCTAGAGCGACAGGCAAAGGAGATCGCCCGATGGCCGAGGGTTTCGTTCGCCACAAACAGCCCTGGACCACGGACGAGATCCAGAAGCTCCACCGCCTCGCCGCCAAGGGCATGGCGCTCAAGGCGATCGGCAAGGCGCTCACCCGCAGCGAGGAATCGGTGCAGGCGCGCGCCAAGCAGGACGGGCTGAAGATCGCCAAGCTGCGGTGATGGAACCGACGCGCGCGCCATCCATCTAACAGGAATGGCCCGCCTCGGCTCCTGGATCGAACCGCATCCGCAAGGCATCTACGTGCCCGCCGCCGATGCGTGGATCGATCCCTCGCAGCCGGTGCCGCGTGCGCTCGTCACCCACGGCCACGCCGATCATGCGCGCGGCGGCCATGGCGCGGTGCTGGCGACGCCCGAGACGCTGGCGATCATGGAAACGCGCTATGGCCCGCAATCCGGGCAGGGCGTCGCCTATGGCGAGACGGTCGTCCTCGGTGACGTGACCGCGCGTTTCGTGCCGGCGGGACATGTGCTGGGCTCGGCGCAAATCGTTCTGGAGCATAAGGGCGAGCGAATAGTCGTCTCAGGCGACTATAAGCGCCGCGCCGATCCCACCTGCTCGCCGTTCGAGCCGGTGCCGTGCGACATCTTCATCACCGAGGCGACCTTCGGCTTGCCCGTCTTCCGCCATCCCGATACCGGCGCCGAGGTCGATCGGCTGCTGGAGGCGCTGCACGCGAACCCGACGCGCTGCGTGCTGGTCGGCGCCTATGCGCTGGGCAAGGCGCAGCGGCTGATCGCGGAACTTCGCCTGCGCGGACATCACGATCCGATCTACATCCACGGCGCCATGGAGCGGCTATGCTCGCTCTATCAGGAGCTGGGCGTCGATCTCGGCGAACTGGTGTCGGCGACGGCCGCATCCAAAGAGCAACTGCGCGGCAAGATCGTGATGTGCCCGCCCGGCGCGCTCAATGATCGCTGGTCCCGCCGCCTGCCCGATCCGATCACCGCCATGGCGTCCGGCTGGATGCGGGTGCGCCAGCGCGCGCGGCAGAGGAATGTCGAGCTGCCGCTGGTCGTCTCGGATCATGCCGATTGGAATGAACTCACATCGACGGTGCAAGAACTCGCGCCGCAGGAACTTTGGGTCACCCACGGGCGCGAAGACGCGCTGGTCCACTGGTGCATGACCCGCCAGATCCGGGCGAAGGCGCTGGCGCTCGTCGGATACGAAGACGAAGACGACTGAGCCCCGTCCGTCCCACAGATACTGCAGCGCACCGCAATCCCCGTGCGGATCAAGGCTCCCCGGCGATGACGTCGTCTTGCTTCATGTCGGGTTCACCGCGTGGCGGCCCTGACAGAAGCCAGTTCCGGGGCGCGTATGCCCCTTGCCGGGGTACGAGCGTATGTCGATTGCCACCGTCGCGATGCCGAGCAGGACGCCTTTGGCGGCGCCCGCCACGGGCGGTTACGAGTTTGCCGTCATCGTCCCCACCTACAACGAAGCCGACAATGTCGAGCGGATCATCGATGGGCTGGACGCGGCGCTCGCCGGCGTTCGCAGCGAGGTGATCTTCGTCGACGATTGGTCCCGCGACGGCACCGCCGAACGGATCGGCGAGCTGGCGAAGGGGCGTTCGGACATCCGCGTGCTGCGCCGGTTCGGGCGCAACGGCCTCGCTTCGGCGGTGATCGAGGGCATGATGGCCACGATGGCACCCGTGGTTGCGGTGATCGATGGCGACGGCCAACATGACGAGCGGCTGCTGCCGCGCCTCTTCTCGATGGTGCGCGGCGGATCGGCCGACGTCGCGATCGGATCGCGCTATTGCCAGAACGGATCGACCGGCAACTGGGACAGTTTTCGCCTGAAGTGCAGCCGGGCGGCGACCAACCTGTCGCGGCTGGTGCTGCAATCGCCAGTGAGCGACCCGATGAGCGGCTTCTTCGCGGTGCGCCGGGACAAGGTGGAGGCTCTGCTGCCCCGCCTCTCCGGTCGCGGGTTCAAGATCCTGTTCGATCTGCTGACCTCCAGCCCGGAGCCGCTGCGCGCGGTGGAACTGCCCTTCGAATTCCGCACGCGCACAGCGGGCGAGAGCAAGCTCGGCGCCGGCGTGGCGCTCGATTATCTGGTGACGATCGCTGACCGGCTGATNCGCCGCTACGTGCCGCCGCGCC
>BACX01000443.1 GCA_000333335.1 Sphingomonas-like bacterium B12
CGTGCGCCTCGACGACCGCCGAATCGAGGCCCCGCCCGATGAAGGGAACCGCGGCACGAGACAGTGATCCCGCCGTTTGGTCGAAGACCCCAAGCAACGCGCCGAGAATCTGATGATCGTGGACCTGATCCGCAACGATCTCTCCCGCGTCGCCGCGCCGGCGAGCGTGGCCGTGCCGGAGCTGTTCGCGGTGGAGCGCTACCCGACGATCCTGCAGATGACCTCCACCGTCACCGCCGAACTGGCCGACGGCGCCGATGCGGTGTCACTGCTGGAGGCCACCTTCCCCTGCGGATCGATCACCGGCGCGCCGAAGCTGCGCGCAATGGCGATCGCCGCCGAGGTCGAGGCCGCGCCGCGCGGCCTCTACACCGGTGCGATCGGCCGGTTGGATGCGGGCGGCGACGCCGCCTTCAACGTCGCGATCCGGACGCTGGTGGTTGAGGGCAAGCGCGCGACGATCGGCCTCGGATCGGGTGTGGTCGCCGATTCGGAAATGGACGCGGAGTGGGCCGAATGTCTCGCCAAGGGCGCGTTCGTCTCGGCCGCCTGCCCGCGCTTCGACCTGATCGAGACGATGCCGTTCGATCCGCACGAGGGCTTCACCGATCTGGAGCGCCATCTCGGGCGGATGAAGCGGTCGGCCGATGCCTTGGGCTTCGCCTTCGATCGCCACGATTGCCGCAACGAACTGCAGGCCGCGACCTTCCGCCTGCGCGATCCCGCCCGGATCCGCGTGCGCCTTTCATCCACCGGCAAGCTGGCGATCGAGGTGCGCGATGCACCGGCGGAAATCGAGGAGATCGTGGCGCCGATCGTGCCACTGCCGGTTTCGCCGGACGACTTCCGCCTCCGTCACAAGACAAGCGATCGCGGGTTCTACGACGCGGCGCGAGAAGGGTATACGGAGGTGGTGTTCACGCGACCCGATGGCTTCCTGACCGAGGGCAGCTTCACCAACCTCTTCGTCGAGCGCGACGGCAAGCTGCTGACCCCGCCGGCATCGCGCGGCCTCCTCCCAGGCATCCTGCGCGAGCGCCTGCTGGCCGACGGCGAGGCGATCAAACAGGATCTCACGGCCACCGATCTGAGCGACGGATTCTTTCTCGGCAACGCACTTCGGGGATTGATTCGAGCGCGGTTGCCCTGAGCGGCGACATCCGCCATAGGCGCGCGCGTCTCCTCCTGCCGGAAAGCCGAACCTCCATGCGAACCACGTCGGAAGCGCTCGACCGCATCCAGCCGTCCCCCACGCTCGCCATGACCAGCCGCGTGCTGGAGCTGAAGGCGCAGGGCCTCGACATCATCGGCCTGGCCGCCGGCGAGCCCGATTTCGACACGCCCGATTACGTGAAGGACGCCGCGATCGAGGCGATCCGCGCCGGCAAGACCAAATACACCAACGTCGACGGCACCGCCGAGCTGAAGGCCGCCGTCGCCGCCAAGTTCAAGCGCGACAACGGTCTCACCTATGCGCCGAACGAGATCAGCGTGAACGTCGGCGGCAAGCACACGCTCTTCAACGCGCTGGTCGCGACGATCGACAAGGGCGACGAGGTGATCATCCCGGCGCCTTACTGGGTGAGCTATCCGGACATCGTCGCCTATGCGGGCGGCACGCCGGTGATCGTCTCGGCGGGCGCCAACCAGCAATACAAGATCCTGCCCGAGCAGCTGGAGCAGGCGATCACGCCGAAGACCCGCTGGGTGATCCTGAACTCGCCGTCCAACCCGACCGGCGCCGCTTATTCGGCCGCCGAGATCAAGGCGCTCGGCGAGGTGCTGGAACGCCACCCGCAGGTGATGGTGCTCACCGACGACATGTACGAGCATATCCTCTACGACGACTTCCAGTTCGCGACGATCGCGCAGGTGTGCCCCTCGCTCTACGAGCGCACGCTGACGGTGAACGGCACGTCCAAGGCCTATGCGATGACCGGCTGGCGGATCGGCTTTGCCGGCGGCCCGTCCTGGCTGATCAAGGCGATGGCGAAGCTGCAGTCGCAATCCACCTCCAACCCCTGCTCGATCGCGCAGGCTGCGGCGACCGCGGCGCTGAACGGCGACCACAGCTTCCTCAAGGAGCGGAACGTCGCCTTCCAGCGTCGCCGCGATCTGGTGGTCAAGGGGCTGAACGAAGTGCCCGGCATCCACTGCCCGACGCCCGAGGGCGCCTTCTACGTCTATCCCGACGTCTCGGGCCTGATCGGCAAGACGACGCCCAAGGGCGTGAAGATCACGGACGACGAGGCGCTGGTCGGCTATCTGCTGACCGAGGCGAAGGTGGCGCCGGTGCAGGGCGCGGCCTTCGGTCTCTCCCCCGCCTTCCGGATCAGCTACGCAACTTCCGACGCGCTGCTGACCGAGGCATGCAACCGCATCGCCGAGGCCTGCGCGGCGTTACGCTGACGCAACGTGTAACCCGGGGAGGGGGAGCGAACGTATCTAGGGCATGACCCATTGGAGTCGTGCCATCATGAAGACGCTTCCTCTCTTCGCCGTCGCCGCGCTCGGCGCGGGCGCGCTCTGGACGATCGCCCCGTCGCTGGCCGCCGAAACGGTGGTGAACGCCCCCCGCCCCGCCCTGATCGAGCCGGTCTCCGGCCACCGCGAAACCGCGATCTTCGCGGGCGGCTGCTTCTGGGGCGTGCAGGGCGTCTTCTCCCACGTGAAGGGCGTGATGAGCGCCACGTCCGGTTATACCGGCGGCAAGGGATCGACCGCGCAATATGAGGATGTCTCGACCGGGACGACGGGCCATGCCGAATCGGTGAAGGTCGTGTTCGATCCGGCGAAGGTGAATTACGCCGACCTGCTGCGCATCTATTTCTCGGTGGTCGCCGATCCGACCCGGCTGAACGCGCAGGGTCCGGATCACGGGCCGCAATATCGCTCTGCCCTGTTCCCGCAGTCGCCTGCGCAGGCGAAGGTGGCGCAGGCCTATATCGCGCAGCTTTCCGCCGCCCACGTCTATGCAAGCCCGATCGTGACGCGGCTGGAGAAGGAGCAGGGCTTCTTCCCGGCGGAATCCTATCATCAGGACTTCATGGCGAAGAATCCCGACTATCCGTACATCGTGATCAACGACCGGCCGAAGGTCGAGGCGCTGAAGCGGCTCTTCCCGATGAGCTGGAAGGCCTAGGCGGCCAGCGGAAACCTGAGCAGGCGGTCGGCGAGAGGGACGAGCGCCTGCGCGGCTCGTCCGCCCAGCGCCTTGCGGATCACCGGGTCGCCCGCGTCCATCCCGCCGGTCAGCGCGCCGAAGGCCGGCAGGATCAGCTTGGTCGCCGTCGCCACGAAGCAGCGGCGCGCGACGTGGCGACCCTTGAGCGTCAGCCGCAGCTTGGGGTGATAGTGGCCGGACAGTTCCGGCCGCTGTTCCAGCGCATCCGCTTCGTGCCGCAGCAACAGGCCATCCACCTCGGCCTCGCCCAGCACGCGTCCGCCGCAATGATCGGCGAGGGCGGACGGCGCCGACATCGTGATTGCCCGCGATCCAGGTCCAGCGGGTCGAGTCGGTCAGCCCGCGCAGCAGGTCGCGCGTGTCGTGGGCCAGCCGCTCGCAGCCCTCGGCATCGTGGAAGCTGTCGCCCAGGCACCAGATCTCCTCGGCGCCGGTCCGCGCCACCAGATCGGCCAGTTCGCGCCATGTCGCATCCGAATCATAGGGCGGCAGCATCTGCCCGCCGCGCGCGTAGAAGCTCGCTTTCTCCAGATGCAGGTCGGCGAACAACAGGGCACGCCGCCGCTCCCAGAAGAGCGCGCCGGGCGCCAGCGCGACCAGCTCCGTACCTGCGAACGAAAAGGGAACCATATGCCTCCGCATAGCAGGCGGCGGAGCGCGTGCAAGCCCGCTTGCGACGGGTGCGTTGCTCGCTTAGCACAGCGACGGGGAGTCAAACGGGGAGCGTAAAGATGCATACCGAAGCCGGGCCGAGCTGGATGCAATATGTGATGCCGGTCATCGTCATCGCGGTGGTGATGGCGCTGCGCTGGCGGCGGATGAGCCGCGCACGGCCGCTCAAGATCGAGACGCTGTGGATCGTGCCGGCCATCTACCTGCTGATCGTCGGCTTCGTATTCTATGCCGCACCGCCATCGACGATGGGCTGGCTGTGGTCCGCTGTGGCGCTCGTCGTGGGCATCGTCGGCGGCTGGTATCGCGGGCGGACGATGCAGATCACCGTCGATCCCGCGACGCACACGCTGAACCAGAAGGCTTCGCCCGCCGCCTTCCTGATCCTGATCGTGCTCGTCGTCCTGCGGAAGGCGGCCGGGGAGGAACTGGGCGGCGGCAACCCGCACAGCCCGGCCGCTTTGCTCGCCACCGACATCGGCATGGCCTTCGCACTCGGCCTCTACAGCGCGACACGGCTGGAGATGGCGCTGCGCGCGAAGCGGCTGCTGCGCGAAAGCCTGTCGAAGACCTTTAGCTGATCGCTCAGTTAGCGGGCGTCGCGCCCAGCGAATCGATCACCGCGCCGACGACATCCGGCGAGGCGCTGACCAGATCCTTGCTGACATGGGCGATATGCTCGCCGGTGGCGGCGCTGTTGCCGTAGATGAAGCCATAGACCGGGTAGCGCGTGGTGCCGAGGCCCTGATTGTCGCGCCACCAGACGCGCACCTCGCTCCAGTCGTTGCCCTGGCTGACGTCGACCAGTGTCACGTCGCGCTCGATCTGTCCGCGCACGCCGCCGATCCGCGACCAGTTGGCGTGGCTGACCATCAGGATGCGGCTGGAGACGATTTTGCTGACGACGGCGACGTGGCCGAGCTTCATCACGCCATGCGGGCGGAAGACGAGCACCGCGCCGACCTGCGGCCGGGCACCCTCTTCGTAGCGCTCGGCCGCCTGCTCCCACCAGGTCCAGGCATTGCCGTAGATCTGGATGCCCGACATCTGGCGAGCATAGGGCACGCATTCGAGGCCCGTGCCGATGCGGCCGTCATAACTATCCTGGGCGATCGCGGGCGTCGCGCACAGCGCCGCAAGTCCTGCGAAAGCCTTAAGCCAAAACCCCTTCACGCGC
>BACX01000442.1 GCA_000333335.1 Sphingomonas-like bacterium B12
CTCACAGAAGCTCATGTCTCGACCTTCGCGGGCGTCTTCCCGATGGACGACCCCAAATACATGGTGATGATGACGCTCGACGGCCCGCACGCCACCGCCGACACCTATGGCTGGACGACGGCGGCGTGGGTGGTCGGGCCGGCGATGGGCCGGATGATCTCCCGCATCGGTCCGCTGCTCGGCGTCATCCCCGACGAGCGCCACGACGTCGACGAGAGCGACCTGCTGCCGCTGATCTGGCGCCCCGATGCCGAAAAGGCGAAGAAACTGACCGGCGCTGCGGCGGCCGCCCACGACAAGGATTGATCGAAGGCTCATGAAACTCGGTGCGTTGATCGGCGTGGATGCGGCAGGCGAGCAGGCGGAGGCGAGCGTTACCGGCTGCGCGATCGACCATCGCAAGGTCGCGCCCGGCACGGTGTTCGGCGCCTTCCGGGGACTCGCGCGCAACGGCGAGGACTTTATCGCGGGCGCGGTCGAGGCGGGCGCGGTGGCGGTGGTCGCGCGGCCCGAGGCGAGCGTGCCGGCGGGCGTCGTCCACATCGCCGATGCCGAGCCGCGCCGCGCCTTCGCGCGCATCGCGGCGAAGTTCTTCGCGCCGTTTCCGGATACGACCGTCGCCGTCACCGGCACCAACGGCAAGACCTCGACGGTGGAGATGGTCCGCCAGCTGTGGCGGATGCAGGGGTACAATGCCGCGTCGATCGGCACGCTCGGCGTCACCACCACCGACAGCGAGGGCAGGGCGCAGGCGGTCTCCACCGGCTCACCACGCCCGACATCGTCACTTTCCTCTCCAACATGGCGGGCCTGCGCCGCGAGGGCGTGACCCACGCCGCGTTCGAGGCCTCCAGCCACGGCCTCGCCCAGTTCCGCACCGAGGGGCTGCCGGTGAAGGTCGTGGGATTCACCAACCTCAGCCGCGACCATCTCGATTATCATGGCACGATGGAGGCCTATTTCGAGGCCAAGCTGCGGCTCTTCTCCGAGGTGGTGGACCGCGACGGCGCGGCCGTGATCTGGGCCGACGATCCGGTTTCGACGCGCGTGATGGACATCGCGCGGGAGCGGGGGCTGAAGCTGCTCACCGTCGGCACGAAGGGCGAGACGCTCAAGCTGGTGGAGCGCACGCCGACCCAGCTCGGCCAGACGCTGATGATCGAGGCGGAAGGCAAGGCGCACAAGGTCAACCTGCCGCTGATCGGCGCCTATCAGGCTGCCAACGCGCTGGTGGCGGCTGGCTTCGCGCTGGCGACGGGCGGAGCGCTCTCCGAGGTGCTGGGCGGCCTCTCGCGCCTCCAGCCGGTGCGCGGGCGGCTGGAGCGGGCGGTGATCACCGCCAAGGGAGCGCCGGTCTATGTCGACTACGCCCACACGCCCGACGGCCTGCAGGCGGCGATCGAGGCGCTGAAACCCCACGCGAAGGAGCGGCTGATCGTCGTCTTCGGCGCGGGCGGCGACCGAGACACCGGCAAGCGCCCGGAAATGGGCGCGATCGCCGCGAAGATGGCGGACGTCGCCATCGTCACAGACGACAATCCCCGCACCGAGAATCCCGCGACGATCCGCTCCGCGATCTTGGCCGCAGCACCCGGCGCGCGTGAGGTGGGCGACCGCCGCTCCGCCATCGCCGCCGCCGTCGCGGAAGCGGGCGAGGGCGATGTCGTGCTCGTCGCCGGCAAGGGCCACGAGACCGGCCAGATCGTCGGTGATCTGGTGCTGCCGTTCGATGACGTTTCCGTAGCGCGCGAGGTGGCGGCGTGAATGTGTGTGCCGCCTCGCCTGTAGCCCGTCCCCTTCGACGCCGCCTGCGGCGTCGCTCANGACAGGCTTTCGACAGCTCAGGACGAATGGGGGGAATCGCGTATGCCCCACGCGCCCCGTTCGTCCTGAGCGACGTCGAAGGACAGGCCACGGGAGCAGGCGCATGAAGGCACTGTGGACCTCCGCGCCATCGCGTCGGCCAC
>BACX01000441.1 GCA_000333335.1 Sphingomonas-like bacterium B12
GGCCCGACATCAAGACCGGCTATCTGCGCTACGACACCCGCTATCGTTACGTGGACGAGAACCACGCGCTGGCCTTCACCGCCGGCGACCTCATCACCCAGTCGCTGCCGTGGACCACCTCGGTGCGGCTGGGCGGCCTGCAGATCGCGCGCGACTATCAGGTGCGGCCCGACCTCATCACCACCCCGCTGCCGAGCTTCGCCGGCAAGGCCGCCATCCCCTCGGCGGTGGACCTGTTCGTCGATGGCTATCGCCAGCAGAGCGCCGACGTGCAGCCCGGCCGTTTCGTGCTGGACAACATGCCGGTGGTGAACGGCGCCGGCCAGGCGACGATCGTCACCACCGACGCGGTCGGCCGCCAGATCGCGACCACCATCCCCTTCTATGTCTCGTCGACGCTGCTGAAGCCCGGCCTGCTCGACGTCGCGGGCGAGATCGGTTTCCTGCGTCAGGGCTATGGCCTGAAGAATTTCGATTATGGCGCGCTCACCGCCAGCGGCACGATCCGGCGCGGCCTCACCCAGCATCTCACGATCGAGGCACATGGCGAGGCGACGCGCCGCCTCGCGCTCGCCGGTGCCGGCATCGTCTTCGCGCCCGGCCGCTTCGGCACGCTCAACGTCTCCGCCGCGACCAGCCGCAGCGAGGGGCGCACCGGCACGCAGTGGACGGTCGGCTACAGCTACACCGCGCGCCGCTTCTCGATTTCCGCCGAGCATGACCAGCGCAGCACCGGCTATCGCGACCTCGGCACCTTCAACCTCGCCAATTACGCAGGCACCCGCCGCGCCGATCGCGTCATCGCGACGGTGAACATCCCGCACCAGGGCAGCATCGGCGCCGCCTTCATCGACGGCATGACGCTGGGCCACGCGCATACGCGCATCGCGTCCGTTTCCTATTCGCGCCCGATCGGCCGCTTCGCCAGCCTGTTCGTCAGCGCCGACCATGATTTCGTGCAGCACAGCACCAGCGCGCAGCTGCGCCTGATCATCCCCTTCGGCCGCAACAGCGTCTCGGCCGGCGTCACCCACGATCGCGGACGCGGCACGCTGGCGCAGGTCGATTATGCCCGCTCGGTGCCGACGCAGGGCGGCTTCGGCCTCAACGCGACGCTCGCCGGAGACGAGGATGGCCGCGTCTACGGCCAGGGCACCGCGACATGGCGGACCGACTCGATGGAGCTGCAGGCCGGCGGCTCCTTCACCCCCGGCCAGCGCTCGGGCTGGGTCGGCGCGACCGGCTCGCTGGTGCTGATGGACAAGAGCGTATTCGCCGCCAACCAGGTGGACGATGCCTTCGCCGTCGTCTCGACCGGCGGTGTCGCGGGGGTTCCCGTCTCATACGAGAACCAGCCGCTCGGCAAGACCGACCGCAACGGCCATCTCTTCGTGCCGCAGATCACCTCCTACCACGTCGGCCGCTTCGCGATCGACGCGCTGAGCCTCTCGGCCGATCACGTCGCGGCAGCGGTGGAGCAGCGCCTGTCCTTCCGCCAGGGCACCGGCGCGGTGGTGAAGATGACCGTTCGTTCCATTCGCAGCGCCACCGTCACGCTGGTCGGCGGCGACGGCAAGCCGATCGCCGCCGGCAGCCGCGTCGCGCGCGAAGGTGCCGCCGACAGCGAAGTGGGCTGGGACGGCATCGCCTTCATCGAGGATATCAAGCCCGAGACCGACCTCGCCATCACCACCCGCGACGGCACCTGCCGCGCGCACGTCATCCTCCCCGCGAACGCCAAGGCGCTCGCCCAGATCGGTCCGGTACCATGCGTCTGATCCGCCTGCTTTCCGCCTTGCTGCTCGCCCTCGGTCTTGCGGGCATCGCGAACGCGACCTGCCTCGTCTCGTCGCCTCCGCTCGGCTTCGCGGCGGGATCCACCTACGACGTGAAATCCAGCTCGGTCGCGACCATCTCGGGCAAGGCGGGGCTCACCTGCACGGGATCGGTGCTCAACGTGCTCGGCACCGGCTATGCCCGCGCCACGATGACCAGCCTCAACGGCTTCGTACTGAAGAGCGCGTCGGGCGGCAGTATCCCGTTCCAGGTCGCCGCCGACCAGAGTTTCAACTACGCCTACACGCAGGGCAGCACGATCGACTATTACAACACGACCCTGCTCTCGCTGCTCAACATCCTCAATCCGAACAGCTTCGCGCCGCCCCTCTACGCCAAGCTCTCCGCAGCGCCGAACATCCCGGCCGGCACCTACACCGACACGCTGACCGTCCAGTGGAGCTGGAAGGTGTGCAACGGCGTCGATCTGGCCGGCCTCGTCTGCGTGGGTTACGAGACCGGCACCGGCACCTCGACCATCCCGGTAACGCTGGTGGTGAGCGCCGACTGCCGGATCAGCGCCCCCAACGTCAGCTTCGGCACCGCGCCGCTCGTCACCCAGTTCCAGCCGGTGAACCAGGCGGTGCTGGTCGATTGCTCGGTGGGCAGCAGCTACAAGGTCAGTTTCTCGAGCGGCGGCAACGGCTCGTCGCGCCCGTGGCGGACGATGAGCGATGGCGCCGGCCACGTGCTGCAATACAACATCTATCAGCCGGACGGCACGACCATCTGGGACGAGACCAACCCGAAGCCGAGCACGGTGAACGGCGGCGTCGGCACCGGATCGACCACGCCGAGCCAGATGCAGGCCTATGTCGCCAAGGTGAACCCGGCGCAGACCACGCCCCCGGCCGGCAGCTATACCGACACCGTCAACGTGATCATTTCCTTTTAGTTTGGACAGGTTCGGGTTCATACTCTCGACATCGAGGGCGGATTATGGTGGGTCGCGATGATGATCCACCGCCTAGCGCCGATCGCCGCCCTCGCCTTGCCGCTTCCCGCCCTCGCGGCCGCCCCGATCGAGGTGGCCGTCACCAACGTGGCTCAGGCCAAGGGCCGCGTGCATGTCGATATCTGCTTGCAGAAGCAGTTCATGGGCAGCGACTGTTCCTGGTCGGCCGAGGCGCCGGCGGTGCAGGGCACGACGATCGTCACCATCCCCAACGTGCCGCCCGGCCGCTATGCCGCGCAGGTGTTCCACGACGTCAATTCCAGCGGCAAGCTGGAGCGCGGGCTGTTCGGCATCCCCAAGGAGCCGATCGGCGTCTCGCGCGATGCCCCCATCCACTTCGGGCCGCCCAAATGGGACGACGCCTGGTTCGATCACGGCACCGAGCCCCAGAGGATCACGCTGAGCCTGCGCTCGAAATTCTTTTAGGCCACATTCTTCCGGGCAATCGCTTCCGCGAGAGGCGATCAGGCTCTAGGGCCTTGTCATGATCCATCCCCTCGCCCGCATCGTCGCCTTCGCCTGCCGCCGCCCGTGGGTGGTGCTGGGCGCGGCGATGCTGCTGACCGTCGCCGCTTTGCTCTTCGCCAGCCAGCGCTTCGCGATGACGACCGACGCCACCCAGCTGATCTCGCCCAAGGTCGACTGGCGGGTGAACGAGCGGAAGATGGACGCCGCCTTCCCGCAGAATGGCGACAGCCTGCTGGTGGTGGTGGACGGCGCCACGCCCGAGATCGCCGAGGCCTCGACCGCCGCGCTGTACGCCAGGATGACGGCCGACAAGGCGCATTTCCGGCGCATCACCCGCCCCGACGGCGGCGACTATTTCGCGCGCGAGGGCCTGCTGTTCGGCAGCGTCGATGATGTGAACGCTGCCACGAAGCAGATGACCGCCGCACAGCCCTTCATCGGGCCGCTGGCGGCCGATCCGTCGCTGCGCGGCATCGCCGGCGCGCTCGACACGATGCTGACCGGCGTGCAGCGCGGAGACGCCAAGCTCGCCGATATCGGCAAGCCGGTCGCATCGCTGGCCGACGCGCTGGACATGCAGGCGACAGGGCGACCGGCTTATTTCTCCTGGCAGGCCCTGTTCGGCGGCGACGGCAAGGGCGCGCTCGCGGCGCCGAAACGCCGGCTGATCCTCGCGACTCCGGTGCTCGATTATGCCAACCTGATGCCCGGCGAGCCGGCCTCCGACGCCGTGCGCGGCTATGCCAAGGCGCTGAACCTCGATGCGTCGCATGGCGTGCGCGTGCGCCTCACCGGATCGGTGCCGCTCTCCGACGAGGAGTTCGCCAGCCTCGCCGATCATGCTTGGCTGGTCGGCGGCGCGATGATCCTGTTCATGGTGGTGACGCTGCGGCTCGCCGTCCGCTCATGGCGGATCGTCTTCGCGATCCTCGGCACGACGATCGCGGGACGGATCGTCACCGCCGCGATCGGGCTTGCGGCGGTGGGGCGCTCAA
>BACX01000440.1 GCA_000333335.1 Sphingomonas-like bacterium B12
CCGGTCACATCAATGGGCAGATTATCAGCGGGCGCGAGTATTTTGAGCAGCTGGCGAAGGAGTGGGAGAACGTGCTGGAGGGGCTGACCCCCCCCCGCGCCGGACGGTTCGATCTTCATCGCCGTTCCGCAACGATTTCGGCGGCACATGGAGAATTACCTTGGGCAAGATGAAGAAGCTGCCCCGATAGGGCTCAATCCGCCAAGCTATATTCATTTGAAGAACGCACAGTATTTCAATCAGGGCGTGAGGCCGTTCCCCGGCGGATCGATGCTCTGGCGCGGGAAAATTTCGGCCGTAGATGGTTTTTCGCTAGGGCGCTTAGAGGCTCGCGAAGACTGATTGGCTCAACCGCGTCGTCACCTAGGTTAAGAGCTCGCTAGACGCACTCCAGCCTGAGCGCTGTCCGGAGACCATCGTCACCGCCAAGCGTGTGCGTGGCTTCGCTGATCAGCCATCCGTCCGCCGCAATCGGTGCGGGGAAGCCGATCAGCGAGAGGCGCCGGTCCGGAAAGAGATCTGGCCGACCTAGGGCGAGGCTCAGGTCCAGCGTGGACTCGCCGCGCTGCACTCGCTGCCATTCTGCTTTCGTCGCTGCCTGCGCATCGGCCTTGGTGGCGAAGGTGCGGTGCAGGCGCTTGTGGGTGCCACTGGCGGCGCCGGCGGTGACGGTTTCGCGCTTGGCGCCGTCCATATCGTGCCAGGCGGCCGATACACCATCATAGGCGTCCCGGCTGGCATCGGTAAGCCGGTAGGTATCGTTGGCGGCAAGGGCCAACTTAGCGCCTGCGATTGCCTTGCCGCTCGATGTCGTCGCGGCGCCGATCGGCGCGAAGATCAGCTTGCCGGCCTTCACTGTTGCGCGCGCGTCGTAGCGCCGGCCCAGCTCGCGCACGAGCGCCATGTCGCTCTTTGCTGTCTGCCCCAGCGCCGGGATCGCGATCGCCGCGAGTGTCGGGTCGATGCTGGGTGCGAGGCCGTTGCGGGCCGCGACCTTGCTGACGACCGCGCCGATCGTCGTGTCGAGATGTGCCTCGTCCTTTCGGAACGCGATGGAGCTGGTGAAGTCTGCCGACCGGCCGCGTAGCTGGAAGACATTCGGCGGTCCCGAAAACTCGCGCTCGTCCACCTTGAGCTGCCCTTGTCGATCATGCCGATCATCACGTCCGCGCCAGATGCCCAGCCGAGCGCGACCTTCACGATCGCGCCCTT
>BACX01000439.1 GCA_000333335.1 Sphingomonas-like bacterium B12
GGAGCGTCCGTCCCGGCGGCAGCGTGCAGCAGCATCACGCCCTTGCCAATCGCCGACGGCGTGTTAGGCATGACTCGCACGATCGCGCGATGATGGGGGAAGCGCTTCGCCAGCGACGGCGCTTCCGTGCCGGCGAGCACGGAGACGATCAGCGTACCCTCGCCCGTCGCCGGCCCGAGCGCGGGCACCGCCTCGTCCAGCTTCTGCGGCTTCATCGCCAGCACCAGCACCGCCGGCGCCTCACCATCGGGCGGCGGCGCCTTCAGCACCGTGACGCCCTCGATCGGCGTGCCGGAAGGGCGGATAACGGTGATCCGCGCCGGATCAATGCCAGATGCCAACCAGCCGCGCAGCATCGCGCCGCCCATGTTGCCGGCACCGATCAGCCAGATCGGCCCGTTCCCGCCAATATCTGTCACGCCTCGCCTCGCGTTTCGATCAGGGCGGAAGCGATTGCGTCGGCGGGAGCCTTGTTGCCCCACAGCACGAACTGAAACACAGGGTAGAAGCGCTCACACTCGTCAATGGCGGTTTCGATCAGGGTTTCCGCCTGGTCGAGCGAGAGGACACTACCCTCGTCGCCCTCGATCAAAGTGGCATTGCGATACAGCGCAAGACCTGATGCCGCCCAAAGCTCGAAATGACCGAGCCAGAGCTGCTCGTTGATCAGACCTACTGTCTCGTAGATCGCACCGCGCTTGTCGGCCGGCACGCGAATATCGGGCAGACAGAGAAACTGCAGGACGCGATCCTCAGGACGCCACACGCCGCGCAGTTCATACTGGGTCCAGCTGCCCTGCACTGTGGCGATGATCTCGTCGTCGCCCATCCGCTCGCAGGACCAGCCATGCGCCTGAAAATAGCTTTCCAACATGTCGATCGGTGCCGATGCCTCGGACCGTTCCTCTTCGAGATCATCAAGATTCATGGACCGGCCCCCTACTCTACCCCACCGGGCGCACCAAGCTGTGCCGCCCCGGAACGGGGTGGGCAAGGGGACCGCTTCACGAATCTGTGGAAGAATCAGGCTTCGTCGGCCTTTGTCGTGGAGAACTTGGCCTCAAGTGCATCCAGGCGCGCCTTCAGCACATCCACCTCGTCACGAGCGGCTGCCGCCATGGCCTTCACTGCGTCGAACTCCTCCCGACTGACGAAGTCCATGCCAGCAAAAAAGCCCTTGGCCTTTTCGCGCATCTGCGCTTCGGCCTCTCGCCCAGCGCCCGCCACGGTGCCGGCGAGACCGTTCATGATCTTGGCGAAATCATCGAAAAAGCGGTTTTCAGACTGCATCTCTTTTCCCTCCGGATTAGAGTTGCACTTGGGTACTCTCGGCGCTTGGCGCAAGCGTTTCCGCCGTCGGGTTTAGCAGTTCGATCGAATGATTTAGCCACGCCGCGAAGCAAAGCCACACCAGATAAGGTAGCATCAGCAGCGCCGCGCGCGGGCGAATGCGCGCGAAGGCGAGCGTTGCCGCGATGGTCAGAACGATCATCAGCAGGATGATGGCAAAGGCAATGCCAATCTTGTGCGCGGCGAAGAAGGTTGGCGACCATGCCAGATTGAGCGCGAACTGGGCTACGAATAGCCCGATCGCGATGCCCCGCCCGCTGGCTCCCCTCGCCCACACGATCATCGCCAACGCGAAGCCGATCAGGATATAGAGCAGCGTCCACATGACGGGGAACACCCAGCCCGGCGGCATCGCGGCCGGCTTGGCGAGGCTTGCGAACCACAAATTGCCGTACCCCGATCCGGCCGCGACGCCGGACAGTATGCCGAGGAACAGGATCAGCGGCACCGTCACCATTGCGACGCGCAGGAAAGACATTCGCAACTGCCCCGGTGATGCCAGCTCGCTCATCCGTACCCGCCCCGTTAACTATGTAAGGACGGAGGTAAAGCGTTGCTGCGGCGGGTCAACCGGCGTTATTGGACATCTGTCTCATAGCGGCCACCAGAAACTCAATATTGCCTTCCGGCCCGGTGATCGGGCTGGTGGTAACACCGATCACGTCCCAGCCGATCGTGCCAAGCCACGCCACGACGTCGTCACACACCCGCTGGTGTACGGCCGAGTCGCGCACGACGCCCCCCTTGCCGACCTCTCCCTTTCCCGCCTCGAACTGAGGCTTGATCAATGCCGCGAGACGCGCGCCGGGCTTCGCCAGATCAAGCGCGGCAGGCAGCACCTTCGACAGCGCTATGAAGCTCGCATCGCAGACCACGAGATCGAGGGGCTCGGGGATCTGATCGGCGGTAAGGTGGCGTGCGTTGGTGCGCTCCAGCACAACGACGCGATCGTCCGCGCGAAGCTTCCAGGCGAGCTGCCCGTGGCCGACATCCACCGCATAGACCTTGGCGGCGCCGCGCGTCAGCAGCACGTCAGTGAAGCCGCCGGTCGACGATCCGACGTCGATAGCGATCGCGCCCTCCACATTCCATTCGAAATAGGTGAGCGCATGATCGAGCTTGAGCCCACCGCGCGAGACCCAGGGATGGTCCTTACCTTTCACCTCCAGCGGCGCATCGGGGGTAAGCGGCTGGCCGGCCTTCTCCACCTTTCGATCGCCCGTGTAAACAAGGCCCGCGAGGATCAACGCCTGCGCGCGCGTCCGGCTTTCGGCAAGGCCGCGATCAGCCAGCAATTGATCGGCGCGGACACCCTTGCTCACTTGCACGCTCCCCATTGCATTTTGCGCAATCGCTTTATCATTACTCACACTTGAAATAATATTTCGTCCGACTTATCTCACGTTTCGTCGCAGGGCAACGTCCGTCCCCCCTCCTTTGAGGCGTTGCCCTGCGCGCACACATATAGGAAAGCAATATGCGTATTCTCGAGAACGTGGCTATGGCCGCGGCGCTCCTCGGCGCACAGTCGCTGGCGATCGCCACCATTCTGATCCACTAAAGCGCGGCGGCTCGCTTGTCGCCCATTCTCTCCGGCCATCGAGCCGGGTGTCCAAGCCGCCCAGGGAAACCTTGGCGGCTTTCGCATGTGTGGGACTATTCAGGACGATCGATTGTCCACGTTGATGTGAAATCAGGATTGACGATAACCTCGCCGGTGGTCCGCAATCGATACTCGCCGGGCGCTGCCGGGAAAAAAGCGGCCGGATCTGGCGGGAGGCGGTAGGTTTCGCCCTCTCGCTTCCCCTTCAGCGCGATCAATATGCCCGCTTCGGGACTGGCCTCGCTGACGAGGCCTTGCATCTGGTGCTGCTCAAGACCGCCATCCTTGGCGCGAAATGTGAGGCCGACGACCACCCTCCGGCCGATCAGAGCCGACGCCTTCTCGGCATCCCATTCCGGGCGATCGTCACCCATCGGTTACCCCATCGCTTTCACGATCTCCTCGACCATCTTCTTCGCGTCAGCCAGCAGCATCATCGTATTGTCCATGTAGAAGACCTCGTTGTCGACGCCGGCATAGCCGACGCCACCCATCGATCGCTTCACGAAAAGCACAGTTTTGGCCTTTCGACATCGAGCACGGGCATGCCGTAATGGGCGAACTTTTGTCGGTCTTTGCCGCCGGGTTGGTGACGTCGTTGGCGCCGATCACAAAGGCGACGTCGGTCTGCGCGAACTCGCCGTTAATGTCTTCCAGCTCGAAAACCTCGTCGTAAGGAACGTTGGCCTCAGCGAGCAGCACGTTCATGTGACCCGGCATACGGCCAGCGACTGGGTGGATGGCGTATTTCACGCGGACACCCTCTTTCTTGAGGATGTCGCCCATCTCGCGCAGAGCGTGCTGAGCCTGCGCCACCGCCATGCCGTAGCCCGGCACGATGATGACCTGCTCGGCCTGTTGCATGAGAAAGGCCGCATCCTCGGCCGAGCCGCGCTTCCATGGGCGGTCGATCGCCTGGCCGCCTCCGGAACTGCCGCTAGCGTCGGCACCGAAGCCGCCAGCGATCACGGAAATGAAGCTGCGGTTCATCGCGCGGCACATGATGTAGGACAGGATCGCGCCCGACGAGCCAACCAGCGCGCCGGTGATGATCATCGCCGTGTTATGCAGGGTGAAGCCCATCGCGGCGGCCGCCCAGCCCGAATAGCTGTTGAGCATCGAAACCACGACCGGCATGTCCGCCCCGCCGATCGGCACGATCAGGAGGAAGCCGATCACGAAGCTCAGAATCGTGATCAGCGCGAACACCGGCACCGCGTCGTC
>BACX01000438.1 GCA_000333335.1 Sphingomonas-like bacterium B12
GCGCCGCCTCGATCAGTTGCGAAGGAGATTGGAATCGGTCATGGTTCGGCCCCTTCGCCCTTCGGCGGGCAGACCGCAAGCCCCTTCACGCGGCCCGGCCCGGCCAGCTCCAGCGCCAGCAGGATCGCCTCGGTCATCCCGTCGGCCCTGAGATTCCCGGCCAGTTCGACCATCGAATCGATATTCTCACAGTCCTTCAGCGGGACATGATCCTCGATCTGCTGATCGACGAACTGCCTGGCGAGGCCGGTGATCGTGTCGTCGGATGCGAAGCCGGCGAGGTTCTGGCCGGTCGCCTCCTGAATGGCCTGCCGCGCCGCCGCCGGATCGACCGGCGCCTCGGCGCGATAGCGGTTGGCGAGGCCGACACCCTCGTTCGGCAGGAAGGCGTCGCGCGGCAAGGCGGGCTTGCAACGCGTCGCCAGCGCCTCGACCGCGTCGGGCAACGCGAGGCGGATCAGCGTGCGCATGTCGTGATGCGGGATGCAGACCGGGCGCTCCGCCTGAACCTGCCCGGCGATCAGGGCCGTGGCGGCGATCGGAAGAGCGAGTCGTTTCATTCCACGGGCAGCCTTACGCTTGCCACGGCCTGCGCCGCCATGCCCTCGCGACGCCCGGTGAAGCCCAATTGTTCCGTCGTGGTCGCCTTCACGCTCACCCGGCCGAGCGGGAGTGCCAGCAGTTCGGCGATCCGCTCGCGCATCGCCTGGCGGTGCGGGCCGACCTTGGGCGCCTCGCAGATGATGGTCAGGTCGACATGATCGATGATGCCGCCCTGCGCGGCGACGAGGCTGGCCGCGTGCTGGAGGAAGGCGCCCGAGTCGGCGCCCTTCCACCGCGGGTCGGTCGGCGGGAAGTGGCTGCCGATATCGCCGTCCGCGATCGTGCCGAGCAGGGCGTCGGTGATCGCATGGAGGCCGACATCCGCATCGCTGTGCCCGGCGAGCTTGTGGCTGTGCGGGATCTTCAGGCCGCACAGCATGATGTGATCGCCTTCCGCNGAGGCGTGCACGTCGTAGCCCATGCCGACCCGTGACGTCATGACCGCACCCNACCGCGCCTCGGCGGCGGCGAAATCGGCCTCGTGGGTGAGCTTTTCCAGCATGGTGTCTCCGGGGACGGCGAGAATCGTATGACCGGCAGCGCGAGCCACCTGCG
>BACX01000437.1 GCA_000333335.1 Sphingomonas-like bacterium B12
CGGCATGTTCAAGCAGTCACGAGCCCCAAGGCCCGGACCGGCGCGCGCTATAGCGAGCGACTCAGAGGCGGTCAACCGGGACGCGGCCGAGCGCTACAGAGCCCCGCTCAGTGCCTGGATCAGCGCGATCTGGAAGCGCGCCGGATCCTCGATCTGCGGCACGTGGCCCAGCCCCTGCAACGGGACGAAGCGGGCGTCCTTCATCCGCGCCGCCGCCTTGTCGCCGAGCGTCGAGGCCTCCGGCAACTGATTGGCGATCTCCGCCGGCGCCCAGCTCTTGCCGAAGACATTGTGATCGAGCGTGCCGACCATCAGAATCGTCGGCGCTGTGATCCGGGAGAATTCGTAGACTACCGGCTGCGTCTCGATCATCTCGGTCGTGCGCGCCTGGGCATCGATCACCGCATCGCGGCCGGGGCCGGCATAGAGGCCCGCCATCATGTCGATCCAGCGATCGTAATTGCGACGCCACACCCCGTGATAATAAGCGGTGAGCTGATAGGCCTTCATCGATGCCGGCGTCTTCCTGCGTTCCAGCTCGGCCGCCTTGTCGATGCTGAGATAGGGCACGCCCTGCGCCAGCCGGTCGGCAAGGCCGAGCGGATCGACGAGGATCAACTGGTCGACGAGCTGGGGATCGGCGATCGCCAGCCGTTCCGCGATCATCCCGCCCATCGAGTGGCCGACCAGGGTCGCCTTGGCGATGCCGCGCGAGCGCAGCATGTCGGCAGTCATCGTCGCCATGCCGTAGAGGCTATACTGGTAACCGGAAGGCTTGGAGGATTTGCAGAAGCCGATCTGGTCCGGCACGATCACGCGATAGCCTGCCGCCGCCAGCACGCGCGCGGTGTCACCCCAGGTCGCGCCGCAGAAATTCTTGCCGTGGAGCAGCACGACGGTCCGGCCGTTCGTCTTGGCCGGCGCCAGCTCCATATAGGCCATCTCGACCGACTGGCCCTGCGACATCGTGCGATAGACGTGCACAGGGAAGGGATAGTCGAAGCCTTCCAGCCGCGCGCCATAGCTTCGCGACGACGCCCCCGGCGCACTCGCCGTCGCCTTTTGCGCGGCGGGGGCAGGCTTGGCGGGGGCGGACTTGGGAGCCGGCGGTGCGGCGGCGATCGTGAGGGCAAGCAACGGTGCGATCAGGGCGCTGCGCAAGGATGTCGGGCTCCGGTCAATTGGTCGCGTTAACCATAGCTTTCGGTTTGATATAAAGCGACCCGATTTCGGGCCAGCGCGCACGCAGATCGGCCTCGATCTCTGCGATCATCCGCTCGACCGCGCCGGCCGGCACGGCGTCGACGAAATCCACGTCGCACCCCACGAACACCGATCGCGGGCCGAGGTGGAGGGTCACCACCTGCCCTACCCGCGTCACCTCCGAACGGCCGGCGATGGCGGAGCGGATCGCCTCGATCAGCGCGGGCTCGGCGCGTTCGCCGATCAGCAATTCCTTGGACTCGCGCGCCAGCAGGATCGCGACCACGCCCAGCACCGCACCGATCGCGATCGACGCGATGCCGTCCCAGCGGCCGTCATTTGTGACGTGCGAGAGCCATATGCCGATGCCGGCGATGACCAGGCCGGCCATGGCGGCCGAATCCTCGAACAGTACGATGAAGGCGGGCGGATCCTTCGAGCGGCGGATCGCCTCCCACCAGCCCTGATCCCCCTTGGATTTCGCGAAGGCGCGCATCGCCGTCCACCAGCTGCCCCCTTCGAGCAGGATCGATACGGCGAGGACGATATAGGCGACCGTCGCATCCTGCGGCGGCTCGGGATCGCGCAGGTGGGTGATGCCCTCGTACATCGAAAGGCCGGCGCCGGTCGCGAAGATCAGGATCGCGACGACGAAGCTCCAGAAATAGAGCTCGCGGCCATAGCCGGCGGGGTGCATCTCGTCGGCTGGGCGCGCGGCGCGCTTCTGGCCGTAGAGCAGCAATATCTGGTTGAGGCTGTCGACGACCGAATGGAAGCCCTCGGTCAGCATCGCGGCGGATCCGGTGATCCCGGCGGCGACGAACTTGGCGACGGCGATGCCGAGATTGGCGGCCAGTGCCATCAGGAGGACGAGCTTGCTCTCGCCGTGTGGAGAGTCCCCGCTCATCTGTTTTCCCGAGAAAAGGAAAAGGGCCGGCGGTTGGTCTGCCGCCGGCCCTTCGGATTACATCGCGTTCGAGGTCGCGCTGTTGTCCATCGCCATGTTGTCGGTGGCGCCCATCGCGTTCATGTCGCCCATCGACGCATTCTCGTCGGCGGGGACGAGCATGTTGTCCTCGGCCGACACGTTGGCGGTGTTGGTCGTGTTGGACTTGTGGCAGGCAGCGGCGCCCAGCGCGAGAGCCG
The DNA here is from genome assembly GCA_000333335.1 of Sphingomonas-like bacterium B12. GTDB lineage: Bacteria > Pseudomonadota > Alphaproteobacteria > Sphingomonadales > Sphingomonadaceae > Solisphingomonas. The sequence goes on from BACX01000437.1 coordinate 2,350, forward strand.
CAACCGCGGCGATCGTGATACCCTTCTTCATTCGTAATCTCCTATCCGTTCACACAGCGGACGTTCGGCAACGCAACACGGCCGCAGCCGGCCTGAGAGAGTCAGCAAAACGCCCGAAGGTCAAGCCTTCATTTAGAAATGGAGCGCCCGGCCGTATGCCGAGAGCACGCTTTCATGCATCATCTCGCTGAGCGTCGGGTGCGGGAACACCGTCTCGATCAGCTCCGCCTCGGTGGTCTCGAGTTGCTTGGCCACCGTATAGCCTTCGATCAGCTCGGTCACTTCCGCGCCGATCATGTGCGCGCCGAGCAGTTCGCCCGTCTTGGCGTCGAACACCGTCTTGATAAAGCCCTCGGCCTCGCCCAGCGCGATCGCCTTGCCGTTGCCGATGAAGGGGAACTTGCCGACCTTCACCTCGTAACCGGCGTCCTTCGCCTTCGCCTCGGTGAGACCGACGGACGCGATCTGCGGGCGCGAATAGGTGCAGCCCGGAATGTTACGCACGTCCATCGCGTGCGGATGCTTGCCGGCGATCGCCTCTGCGGCGATCACGCCTTCGTGGCTGGCCTTATGCGCGAGCCACGGCGGCGCGGTGACGTCACCGATCGCCCAGATGCCCGGCACATTGGTGCGGCAGGCTCCGTCGGTGTCGATATGGCCCTTGGTGGTTTTGATACCGAGCGCTTCCAGCCCGATATTCTCGGTGTTGGGCACGATGCCGACCGCGACGATGACGTGGCTGTAGTCGTTGATCTCGGTCTTGCCGTCGGCGAGCTTGATCGTCGCCTTGACGCCGGCCTTGGAGGCATCGAGCTTCTCGACGCCGGCCTTGGTGACGATCTTCATGCCCTGCTTGGTCAGCGCCTTGGTCAGGAAGTCGGAGACCTCGGCATCCTCCACCGGCACGATCCGGTCGAGCATCTCGACGATCGTCACCTCGGCGCCCATGTCCGAATAGAAGCTGGCGAACTCGACGCCGATCGCGCCCGATCCGATGACCAGCAGCTTGGTCGGCATCTCCTTGGCCGTCATCGCGTGGCGATAGGTCCAGATCCGCTCGCCGTCCGCCTTGGCGAAGGGCAAATCGCGGGCGCGGGCGCCGGTCGCGATGATGATGTCCTTGGCGGCCAGCTCGGTCTTCTTGCCGTCCTTCTCGACGGTGAGCTTGCCCTTCCCCGTGATCGTGCCGAAGCCCTCGACAACGGTGATCTTGTTCTTCTTCATCAGGTGCGTGACACCCTGGTTCAGCTGCTTGGCGACGCCGCGCGAGCGCTTCACCACCGCATCGATGTCGGCGCTGATCTTCTCCGCCGCGAGACCGTAATCCTTGGCATGCTGCATGTAGTGATAGATTTCCGACGAGCGCAGCAGCGCCTTGGTCGGGATGCAGCCCCAGTTGAGGCAGATACCGCCCAAAAGCTCGCGCTCGACGATCGCGGTCTTGAGGCCCAGCTGCGCGGCGCGGATCGCCGCGACATAGCCGCCGGGCCGGAGCCCAGCACGACGAGATCGTAGGTGTCAGCCATCGAAATCCTTCCTGATATCGTCAGTTGGGGCTGCGGAAGCCCCGCTATCGCGTCTCGGCCGCCTTGAACAAGGCCCAGGCGGCCAGCGTTACCACGCAGAAGATCAGCCAGCTCCAGTGCAGTTCGATCCCGCTGCCGATCGGAATGCGGACATAGTCGCCGGACAGCAGGCCGGCGAGATCGAAGCCGGCGCGTTCCGATATCCACGGAACCACCACCGCCGCGATCGTTCCAAGACCGACCGCAGCGGTGAGCGCCATGGTTCAGGCGGCCTCCTGTCCGTTGTCCGGGGCCTGCAGGGGCGGCACCCGACGCGGCTGGCGGTCCTCGCCCACCGCGACGAAGGTGAAGGTCGCCTGCGTCACCTTGTAGCTGGCCTCGTCGTGCCGCGCTCGGCGCCACGCCTCGACCTCGATCTTCATCGAGGTGCGGCCGGTGGCAATCAGGGTCGCATAGACCGAAACCTCGTCGCCGACGAACACCGGCCGCAGGAAGGCCATGCCGTCCACCGCGATGGTGACCGCGCGCCCGCTGCTGTGCCGCGACGCGACCGACCCGGCCGCCGAATCCATCATCGACAGCAGCCAGCCGCCGAAGATGTCGCCATACGGGTTGGTATCGGCGGGCATGGCGACGACGCGGACGGTCGGCGCATGCTCCGGCGGGAGATCGTCGAGCGTCTTCATCAGGCGAGCATACCCAGCGGGTTCTCGACGAGTCGCTTGAAGGCGGCCATGAACTTGGCGCCGTCGGCACCGTCGATCGCGCGATGATCGAAGCTGCCGGTTGCCGACATCACGGTGGCGACCGCCAGCTCGTCATTGACAACATAGGGCCGCTTCTCGCCCGCGCCGATCGCCAGGATCATGCCCTGCGGCGGGTTGATCACCGCCTCGAACTGCTTGATGCCGAACATGCCCATGTTGGAAAGCGAGGCGGTGCCGCCCTGATACTCTTCCGGCTTCAGCTTGCCGTCCTTGGCGCGGCTCGCGAGATCCTTCATCTCGTTGGCGATGGCCGACATGCTCTTGGTGTCGGCGCCCTTGATGATCGGGGTGATCAGGCCGGACGGGATCGACACCGCCACCGAGATGTCGGCGCGGCTGAAGGTGACGAGCTGGTCGCCCGCCAGCATCACGTTGCAGGCCGGCACCTCCATCAGCGCCACCGCCTGCGCCTTGATCAGCATGTCGTTGACCGACAGCTTCACGCCGCGCGCCTCCAGCCCCTTGTTCAGCTCGCCGCGCAGCTTGAGCAGTGCATCGAGCCGGATATCGACGGTGAGGTAGATGTGCGGAACGGTCTGCTTCGACTCGGTGAGCCGGCGCGCAATCGTCTTGCGCATGTTGGAGAGCTTGGCCGCTTCGTGCGGGATATCGGGGATCTGCGCGGGCGCAGGCGCGGCGGCCGGAGCCGACGGGGCAGCCGCGACGGGCGCCGCGGCCTTGGCGGCAGGCGCGGCACCGCCGGCCTTGGCGCCATCGAGATCCGCCTTCACGATGCGGCCGTTGGGGCCGGTGCCGGTCACCGAGGAGAGGTCCACGCCGCTCTGCTCGGCGATGCGGCGCGCCAGCGGGCTGGCCTTCACGCGATCGCCGGACGAAGCGGAAGCAGCGGCCTTCACCTCAGGCTCGGGCTTCGGCGCCGGCGCGGCTTCCGCCTTCGGGGCCGGCGCAGGCTCGGCCACCTTCGCCTCGGGCGCGGCAGCGGCCTTGGGCGCCGCCTTCGCGGCGGAGGCATCCTCGCCCTCGCCCGCCAGGATCGCGATCGGCGCGCCGACCTTCACGCCGTCCGAGCCTTCGGGCACCAGGATCTGGGCGATCGTGCCCTCGTCCACCGCCTCGAACTCCATCGTGGCCTTGTCGGTCTCGATCTCGGCGAGGATATCGCCCGACTTCACCTCGTCGCCCTCCTTCACCAGCCACTTGGCCAGCGTGCCCTCCTCCATGGTGGGCGACAAAGCGGGCATCTTCAGTTCGATCGGCATGTCGGCGCGGGCCTTTCTCATAGAGGTCCTGTTTCAGCCCATTTCGGCCCGAAGACAGCGCCGGTCAAGGCTTACGCTTGCGTGAAGCGCATGCATAGCGCACGCTCATGACCGATGGACGACGCAATCCTGCCCCGCACCTACCTCGTCGTCCTCGACGGCAGCGCGGAGGCGCGGACCGCGCTCCGCTTCGCCGCGCGCCGCGCCGCCAAGACGCAGGGCCGGGTCGAGATGCTCGCCGTCGTCGAGCCGGCGGAATTCGTCCAGTGGGGCGGCGTGCAGGATGCGCTGGAGGAGGAGGCGCGCCTCGGTGCCGAGGCGCTGCTCCACCAGGCGGCCGGCGAGATCGTCGAGGAACTGGGCGTGAAGCCTGAGATCACGATCCGACAGGGCGATCCGGTGAAGGCGGTGCGCGCGTTGCTGGAGGAACGGCCCAACACGGCGGCGCTCGTGCTGGGGGCGCAGGCGTCCGGCGGTCCGGGTCCGCTGGTCGCCTATTTCGCGGGTGCCGAGGCGGGGCAGATGCCCTGCCCGGTGATGATCATCCCCGGCTCGCTCGGCGACGAGGCGCTGGACCGGCTGAGCTGAAGGGAACCTGCAAGCCCGCCGTCCGTAGTTCCGGGCGATGCGGACGATCGCCCAGATTTCCGACCTTCACTTCGGCGCGCACGAACCGGCTGTAGTCGCTCACCTTCACGCCGCGCTGTCCGCGATCCGGCCCGATCTGGTCGTGGTCTCGGGCGATCTTACTCAACGCGCGCGCAAGGAGCAGTTCGCCGAGGCCGCCTTGTTCTTCGATCGGCTGGAGGCGGAGGGACTGCGCCTGCTGATCGTGCCCGGCAATCACGACGTGCCCATGCACAAGCCGTTCCAGCGCCTGTTCTGGCCGCTGCGTCGCTACACCCGTTTCATCGCGCGGGGCCGCTCCGCCTGGTATTGCGACGCGGAGTTGGCGGTGCTCGGCCTCGCCTCCGCCCACGGGCTGACCGTGAAGGACGGACGACTGACGCACGTCCAGATCCGATCGATCGGCGCAAGTTTCGCCTCAGCGCCGGAAAGCGCGGCCCGCCTGCTCGTCACCCATCATCCGTTGGTGCCGCTGCCGGGCGAGGAGGAAGGCGAGGTCGAACCCGCGTTGCGCGGCGCGAAGAGCGCGCTCAAGGCGGTGCGGGCGGCGGGCGTGCATCTGGTGCTCGCCGGCCACCATCACATGCCCGGCGTCAATCTTTCGGGACCGACCCTCTCGATCGATCCCGGCGTGATGGTGGTGCAAGCCGGCACCGCCACCTCATGGCGGCGGCGCCGTGCCCCCAACAGCTTCAACCTGCTCAGACTCGCTTCCCCAAACGAGGTTCAGGCCGAAGAGTGGATCTCCGAAGGCGGGGCGTTCAGCTCCCCTGGACCGTGCAGATCTTTTGCACGCAGCGCGCATGGCGGATGGGCCGCCACTTCTTCCTGACCGCGACCTTGCGATAGCGCGTGACGTAATCGGTCGTGGTGGTGGTGGTGGTCGTAACCTGCATGCCCGGCGTCACCGTGACGATCGTGCCCGCCATCGGGTAGACCGCCGGCGCGCCGAGCGGCGTCACGGTGGTGGTGACGCGGGTGTTCGGCCCCGCCTGATAGCTGTGCGTACCCGGCATCGGGTAGCCCGGCTGCGGCGCATAGCCATAGCCCGGCCCGCCGGCATAGCCACGGCGCGGATAACCGGCATCCCAGTTCACGCCGTAGATCGAATCGACCACGCGGCCATCGTCGTATTTCGATCGCTACGATTTCGCCAACCGCTACAAGGCGGCGCACGTTTCCAAGGTGGTGCCGTGCAACTGGAAGGTGATGGCGGAGGCTTTCATGGAGAGCCACCACACCATCGCCACCCACCCGCAGCTCGCCCCCTTCCTCGGCGACGTGAACAGCCAGTATGACGCGCTGAGCGACCACGTCACCCGCCAGTTCACCGCGACCGGCGTCGCCTCCCCCATGCTGTCGGACCGCAACATCGACGACATGGCGATCCTGAAGGCGATGGAGGCGGCCGGTGGCAGCCACGTCTCCGGCGGCCAGGCGAGCAAGGAAGGCGGCGCGGCCGAGAAGAAGCCGGTCAACAATGCCCGCGACACGCCGGACGCGCCCGACACGCTGGAAGACGGCGTCTCCGCGCGCATGTTCGCCTGCAACATCACGCGTCAGTCGCTCGGCATCGAGGATGGGTGGGACTATTCGGACGTGTCGGACGCCGAGATCATCGACGCCCTGCTCTACAACGTATTCCCGCATATGAGCTTCTGGGCGGGCTACGCGCCCAATATCGTCTATCGCTGGCGCCCGAACGGGCTCGATCCCGATACCTCGATCATGGACGTGATCATCCTGAAGCGCGTGCCCAAGACCGGCCCCCGCCCGAAGCCGGTGCAGGAACATCGCCTGACGCTGGAGGAGGACTGGTCCTCCTCGCCGATGCTCGGCGCGCTCGGCCCGGTGTTCGAACAGGATATGGAGAACCTGCCGCAGGTACAGGAGGGCCTCAAGACCTCGGGCACCGGCGTCGTCCATTTCGGGCTCTATTCTGAGATGCGGATCCGCCTTCTCCATGTGCTGATCGGCCGGATGATCGCCGAAGGCGAAGCCCGCGTCGGATGATCGCGGACAGGCGGCAAAGGATCACTGCAACTTTCGATAGTAGGCGCGTCGGCCGATCTCGACGACACAGACAGACATATAAAAAATACCGTCAGGAGGGGAATGGATATGGGGAGCAACACGCGCATCCTGGGGGCCATGCTGCTGGCCTCGACGTCGCTGGCATGGGCCGCCACGTCGGCCGACGCGCAGGCGGTCGACACGACGAAACCAGCGGCACCGGCTGCGGCGCCCGCCGCGCCGACCGGCGCCGAGGACATCATCGTCACCGCCCGCAAGCGCGACGAGACGCTGCTGCAGGTGCCCGTCGCCGTCTCGGCGATGAGCGCCAGCGACATCACCCGCTACGCCGCGACCGACCTCACCAAGATCGGCCAGCTGGTGCCGCAGGTGATCCTCGCCAAGACGGGCGGCGGCGGCGCCGGCGCCTCCTTCGCGATCCGGGGGATCGGCTCCTCCGCGCTCGACGCCGGCATCGACCAGACCGTCTCGCTCAACATCGACGGCGTGCAGATCAGCCGTGGCCGCCTGATCACATCCGGCTTCTTCGACATCGCGCAGGTCGAGGTGCTGAAAGGTCCGCAGGCGCTGTTCTTCGGCAAGAACAGCCCCGGCGGCGTCATCTCGGTCCACACCAACGGGCCGACCGACCATTTCACCGGCTACGTGCGCGCCGGCTACGAGTTCAAGGCCAACGAGCGCTACGTCGAGGGCGCGGTCGCCGGCCCGATCACCGACACCTTGGGCTTCCGCATCGCGCTGCGCGGCGACGCGATGGCGGGCTATATCAAGAATGTCGCCGGAGAGCTGGCGGTGCCGAGCGACCCGACCCACCCCAGCCCCGGCGCCGCGCACAGCCGCGATCCGGGCACCCACGAATTCCTGGGCCGCGGCACGCTGGCGTGGAAGCCGAGCAGCCGCTTCGACGCCAACCTCAAGATCTTCGGAGACAAGCTGAAGGATCATGGCGAAACCGGCGGCAACGACCTGAAATGCTCGGGCCATCCGCAAACGCTCGATCTGCTGAGCGGCACCTTCGTCACCGATCCCTATGGCGACTGCAAGATCAACGGCGTGCGCACGTTGGGCGCGCTGAACCCTGAGATCGCCGCCAATTATCCCAAGTCCAACGGCGGCGTGCCCTACACCCAGTATCACGCCTTCCTCACCTCGCTGACGATGAACTATCATCTCGACAAGGCGACGATTACCTCGGTGACGGGCTACTGGCATTATCGCAACGACAGCTTCGACAATTTCGCCAACGACAGCTCACCGACCGTGTTCGGCGCCAATCTGGATGACAGCAAGGCGTTCACGCAGGAGCTTCGTCTGAACACCTCGTTCGAGGGGCCGCTCAACTTCGCGTTCGGCGCCTATTACGAGGACAGCAAGCGCGATACGCGCGGCAACGGCTTCATCGGCGATGTCGGCCCCGATCCGCGCAACGGCCAGACCAACAACTGGCAGCTGCTGAGCTTCAACAAGGGCAAGACCTATTCGGCGTTCGGCCAGGCGATCTACAACATCCTGCCCAACCTCGAACTGGCCGGCGGCGTCCGCTGGACGCGCGAGGTGAAGCACACCACGCTCGGCAACAGCTTCGTCAACGAGAATATCGCGGCGCTCGGGCTGGTCGAGGCCGAGGGCGATTTCAGCTCGGGCAAGTTCTCCGACACCAACTGGTCGCCGGAAGCGACGTTGACCTGGCACCCGACGCGCAACACCACGCTCTATGCTGCGTACAAGACCGGCTACAAATCGGGCGGCTTCTCCAACCCGTCGATCCTGTCGCCGGGGCAGAATGCCGATAATCTGAGCTTCAAGCCCGAGCATACGCGCGGCGGCGAGATCGGCCCCAGGGATCGCTGATGGGCGGCAAGCTGGCGATCAACGCGGCGATCTACCGCTACACCTACAAGGGGTTGCAGCTCACCTCG
>BACX01000436.1 GCA_000333335.1 Sphingomonas-like bacterium B12
GGCAGACCCCGAAACCATCGACGAGGCGCTGGCCGGCCGCCTCGAACTTATCGGCCTGCCGCGCGGCTCCTACGCGGTGAAGCCGCACGACCGCCTGCGCCGCGTCATCGCCCAGCGCATGACCGAGAGCGCGCGCGACATCCCGCACTTCCCGCTCGGCATGGAGATCGGCCTCGATGCGCTGCTTGCCGCGCGGGCCGCGCACAATGGCGGGGAGGGGGCGGCCCGTGTCTCGGTCAACGATCTGGTGGTGAAGGCGGCCGCGCTGGCGCTGATCGAGGTGCCCGAAGCCAATGTCAGCTACGTGCCCGAAGGGATGCTGCAGCACGCCCATGCCGACGTCGCCGTGGCGGTGGCGATCAAGGGCGGGTTGATGACGCCGATCGTGCGCGGGGCGGAGGCCAAGCCCGTCACCGCCATCGCCGCCGAGCTGAAGGATCTCGCCGATCGCGCCCAGCGCTTCCGCCTCCAGCCCGACGAATATACCGGCGGCACCTTCACCGTCTCCAACCTCGGCATGTTCGGGGTGACGAGCTTCGGATCGATCATCAACCCGCCGCAGGCCGCGATCCTCTCGGTCGGCGCGGCGCGGGCGCGACCGGTGCTGCGGGACGGCGCCCTGACGGAAGAGCAGGTGATGACGGTGACGCTCACCTGCGATCATCGTGCGCTGGATGGTGCGACGGGCGCGCGCTGGCTCAAGGCGTTCCGCGCGTTGATCGAGGCGCCGGCGCGGCTGTTCGAGGGAGCGGGGGCATGAGCGGACGGGTCGAGGGCAAGGTCGCGCTGGTCACCGGCGGCGCCTCCGGGCTGGGCGAGGCGATCGTGCGCCGCTTCGTCGCGGAAGGCGCGAAGGTGGTGATCGCCGACATCGACTCGGCGCAGGGCGAGGCGCTGGCGGCGGAACTGGGCGATGCGGCGAGCTTCGTGCGGCTCGACGTCACAAGCGAGCCGGCCTGGCTGGAAGCGCTGGCCGAGGCGGAACAGCGGCACGGCCATCTCGACATCCTCGTCAACAATGCCGGTATCACGACGCTCGGTTCGATCGAGGCGCTGACGCTCGACGGCTTCCGCAATATGCTCGACATCGATCTGATCGGCGTCTTCCTCGGCTGCAAGCACGCGATCCCGCTGATGAAGGGGCGCAACGCGTCGGTCATCAACATGGCGTCGATGTGCGGCATCCGCGCCAATGCCGATCTGGTCGGCTACAATGCGGCCAAGGCGGCGGTGACGATGCTCACCAAGTCGGTCGCGCTCCATTATGCGCGGGAAGGCTACGGGATACGCTGCAACTCGGTGCATCCGGGTGCCACCCACACGCCCATTCTCGACAAGGGATGGCGCAGGCGCCCGTCC
>BACX01000435.1 GCA_000333335.1 Sphingomonas-like bacterium B12
ATCGACCAACGAGGTCGATGCGCCCGTTTCCGGCACGCTCAAGGTGATCGGCCAGATCGGCGAGACCTATGAGGTGGGAACGCTGATCGCGACGATCGAGTGACCATGAAGCTCTACAATTCGATCGGCCCCAGCCCGCGCATCGTGCGCATGGCGGCGGCCGAAAAGGGCATCGCGCTTGATCTCGTCGAGATCGACATCATGGGCGGCGAGTGCCGGCGCGATCCCTACATGGCGGAGGTCAATCCGCTCGGCGCGCTGCCCGCGCTGGAGACGGATGCGGGCCAGATCATCACCGAGGTGCTGGCGATCGGCGAATATTTCGAGGAACTGGTGCCCTCGCCGCCGCTGATCGGCACCACGCCGGAGAACCGGGCGGAAGCCCGGATGTGGGCGCGGCGCATCGATCTCGGCTTCGCGACCCCGCTGACGCTGGGCTTCCGCGCGGCGGAGGGACGGCCGATGTTCGAGCCGCGCCTGATCGTGGCGCCGGAGGAGGCCGCACCTTCGCTGAAGGCGATGGCCTTCTGGACGCTCGATTTCCTCAACGAGCAATGCGCCGCGCGTGAGTATGTCGCGGGTGCCGCGCCCACCATGGGCGATATCCTGCTCCTCGCCTTCGTCGATTTCGCCCAGGCGGTGGGGATGGACCCGATCGGCGAGCGGGCGTGGCTGGGGGCGTGGCACGCGCGCATGTCCGCTCGGCCGAGTGCGGCCGCCTGATCTAGCACTTTCCAGAGGTTACGCCGGCCGCCCCCGCGCCTCTTATGCGGGGCA
>BACX01000434.1 GCA_000333335.1 Sphingomonas-like bacterium B12
GCAGCTTGCCTACGGTCACGAGCAGGTCGCAACGCAAGGAGTGGCCGACCGGGTTGACCTGCGGCTTCAGGACTATCGTGAGGAGCAGGGGCGCTACGACCGCATCGTCTCGATCGAGATGCTGGAGGCGATGGCGATGGGCCGCCCGGTGGTCGCCAGCCGTCAGGCGTATGAGGGCATCGATGCAGAGCCGGGGCGCGACCTGATCGTCGCGGATGGCTCGCAGGCTGAGGCGGATGCGGTGATCGCGCTGCTGTCCGATCCGGACCGTGCCGAGGCGATCGGTGCCGCCGCCCGCGCTCGCGTCGAGGCACGCTATGCCTGGGATGCGCGGCTCGCTCCGCTCGATGCCATGCTGGAGCATATATGAGCGAGGCGGTGATCCACGCCGCGCCCACGCGGCTCACGCTCGTCGGCTGGCGCGCGCATCTCGCGGCGCTGGGCCTGCTGGCGCTGGCGATTCTCGCCATCTTCCACCGCGATGCGGCCGCGATGGCCTCGATCTGGTGGAGCAGCTCCACCTACGAGCATTGTCTCGTCATCGTACCCATCATCGCCTGGCTGGTTTGGCAGCGCGCGCCGCTGCTGGCTTCCATCGAACCGAAGAGCTGGCCATTGCCGCTGCTGTGGATCGCGCTGGGCGGCCTCGGCTGGCTGGTGGGGGAAGCGGCGGGCGTGTCGCTGGCGCGCCAGCTCGGGCTCGTCATGATGCTACAGGGCGCGGTCGCTGCCATATTGGGGCGGGGCGTCACGGCCGGGCTGATCTTTCCGCTCTTCTACGCGCTGTTTCTCGTGCCGGCGGGCGACGGGCTGATCCCGCCGCTGCAGACGATCACGGCGAAGCTCTGCATGGTCTTCCTCGCCATGGTGCATGTGCCCGCCACCATCGACGGCGTGTTCATCGCGACGCCTGCCGGACTGTTCAAGGTGGCCGAGGCCTGTTCGGGTGCCAAGTTCCTGATCGCGATGATCGCGCTGGGCGTGCTGGTCGCCAATCTGGGTTTCCGAAGCTGGTGGCGCCGCGCGGCCTTCATGCTGGTCTGCGTGGCGGTGCCGGTGCTCGCCAACGGGCTGCGTGCCTTTGGGACGATCTGGGTCGCGCAATATCGCGGTGCGCAATCGGCCGAGGGGTTCGATCACGTCGTCTACGGCTGGGTGTTCTTCGGCGTGGTGATCGCGCTGGTGCTGGCGATGAGCTGGACGTTCTTCGATCGCCCCGCTGATGCGCCTCCCTTCGATCTGGCGTGGGCGACGGGCGAGGCGACAAAGCAGCGAGCGTCATGGTCGCTGCCGGTCGCGGCGGTGGCCGCGCTGGCTTTGTCGCTGGCGGCGCCCGCGTGGGAAATAGTCGCGACGGGGGCGGCCGCGACCTCGCCCGACATCGCGCTGACGACGCCTGCCGGCTGGACGGAGATTTCCGATCCGAAGGGTGCTCCGTGGCGCCCGCGCTTCGACGGGGCGCACGGCCCGGCGGCGCATTACCGGAACGCGCAGGGGCAGGAGGTCGATGTCGTCCTGGCCTATCTCGACCAGCAGGGCGATGGGCGCTCGCTTGTCGGCTTCGGCCATGGCGCGGTCGATCCGGATGGGCCGTGGGCGTGGACCGCCGACCTGCCGGCGCCGGCCGATGGCCGTGCCGAGCGGCTAATGGGGCCGGGCGAGCGCATCGTGGTGAGCTTCTACGATGTCGGCGGCATGATCACCGGCAGCCCGGCGCGGGTGAAGGTGGAGACGCTGAAGCGCCGGACGCTCGGCGGTCCGCAATATGCCGCCGCCTATCTCGTCTCCGCCGACGAGACGAAAGGCGGCCGCGCAGCGATCGACCATTTCCTTGGGCGTGTCGGCCCCATAAAGCCGGCACTCGACCATATGCTGAAAGTGCGCTGATTCCATGTGCGGCATCGCCGGCATCTTCCACCTGGAAACCCCCAAGCCGGTCGATCCGGCGCGGGTGAAGCAGATGCTGGGCGCGCTCGCCCATCGCGGCCCGGACGGGGAGGGCGTGTGGACGTCCCCCGGCGTCGGCCTCGGCCAGAACCGCCTCGCCATCATCGATCTCGCCACCGGGCAGCAGCCGATGCACTCGGCCGACGGCAAACTGACCGTCGTGTTCAACGGCGAGATCTACAATTACCGCGAGCTGCGCGTCGACATGGAGACGTGGGGCGCCGAGTTCCGCACCCAGTCCGACACCGAGGTGATCCTGCACGGCTGGCGGCGCTGGGGCCCGGCCTGCCTCGATCACTTCACCGGCATGTTCGCCTTCGCCTTGTTCGATGCCGATCAGCAATGCCTGTTCATGGCGCGCGATCGGCTGGGGGTGAAGCCGTTCTACTATACCGAGCTGCCGGACGGCGCGGTGCTGTTCGGCTCCGAGTTGAAGGCGCTGCTCGCCCACCCGCGGCTGCGTCGATCGCCGGACCTGTCGGCGGTCGAGGACTTCCTCGGCCTCGGCTACGTGCCGGATGACGCCTGTATCGTCGCGGGCGTGAAGAAGCTGCCCGCCGGCCACCACATGACGCTCAGGCGCAACCATCGTCTGCCGGAGCCGCAACGCTGGTGGGACTTGGGCTTCCCCGCCGACGCCAAGGAGTCGGTGAAGGATCTCGAACACCAGCTGACCGATTACATGCGGATGGCGGTGCGATCGCGCATGGTGTCCGACGTGCCGCTCGGTGCCTTCCTGTCGGGCGGGGTGGATTCGTCCAGCGTCGTCGCGCTGATGGCCGAGGCGAGCCGATCGGCGGTGGAGACCTGCTCGATCGGCTTCGACCAGCCCGATCTCGACGAGACCAGCCACGCCCGCCTCGTCGCCGATCGCTTCGCCACGCACCACCGCGAGCGGATCGTCTCGCCCGACGATTTCGGGCTGATCGACACATTGGTCCATCATTTCGACGAGCCTTTCGCAGATGCCTCCGCTCTCCCGATGTACCGGGTGTGCGAGCTGGCGCGCGAGCGGGTGACGGTCGCGCTGTCCGGCGACGGCGCGGACGAGGCGCTGGGCGGGTATCGACGCCACCGCTTCTTCGTGGCGGAAAACCGGGCGCGCGGCCTGCTCGGTAGCCAGATGAGCGGCCGTGTCTTCGGGGCGCTGGGCCGGGCCTATCCCAAGGCGGACTGGGCGCCGCGCCCCTTGCGCGCCAAATCCACCTTCGAGGCGCTCGCCCGCTCGCCGGAGGAGGCCTACGCCCGCGCCATCGGCTTCACCGCGCCGGAAATCCGCGCGCGGCTGTTCACGCCCGAGGCGACGCGCGCGCTCGGCGGGCACCGGGCCGAGGCGCGGATCGAGACGGCGATGCGCAACGCGCCGGCCACCGACTGGCTCGGCCGCGCGCAATATGCCGATATGACGATCTGGATGCCGGGCGACATCCTCACCAAGGTCGACCGGATGAGCATGGCCGTCGGCCTCGAGGCGCGTGAGCCGCTGCTCGATCACAAGCTGCTGGCGTTCGAGGGGAGCCTGCCCCAGCCGATGCGCCTGCGTGGGCAGCAGGGCAAGTGGCTGATGAAGCACGCCATGCGCCGCTATCTGCCGGAGGACATCCTCTATCGCCCGAAGATGGGCTTCGTGACGCCGATCTCGGCCTGGTTCCGCGGGCCGCTGGCCGGCGAGGCCGATCGCATTGCCGGCGGCGCGGCGCTGGCGAATACGGGCTGGTTCCGCCCCGACGAGCTTCGCCGCATCGCCAACGAGCATCGCACCGGGCGTGCCGACCACGGTCGCCTGCTGTGGCAGTTGCTGATGCTCGACAAGTCGCTGACGCGGCTGTTCGGGGCCTAGGGGCCGGTGACCATGCGGCTGCTCGGCCTGTCGCTGCTGGCCTGTTGTACGATCCCGCTCGGCGGATGCGTTCCGATGATGGCGGCCAATGCGGCGGGCAAAGTCGGTGCCGCCGTCGTGGGGCCGCCCGAAAAGCATATGGGCATGGAGCCGATGGCGCGGGCAGACTGCACCACACGCGCACAGGGCTACGGAACTGTCCCATCATCAACGTCGAGCGCACTCGCCCAGCACGATCGTTGTCTGGGGCAACACGCAAACGAGACGGGCCGGCAGTCCTTCAAATGCGTCTACGGGAAGGCGATCCGGTCCTTCACGGTTGCGCCGTCTGCCTCCTCAGGCGGGATAGACGGCTTCGACGAAATACAGCCTTTCCGGTGGCGCGTTCAGGCCGAGTTCGGCACGGTCCTTCGCCTCCAGCGCGGCGGTCACGTCGTCCGCCGACCATTTGCCCTGGCCGACCAGCGCCAGGCATCCCACCATCGATCGCACCTGATGGTGGAGGAACGACCGCGCTGCCGTCTCGATCGCGATGCCGCCCACCACGCGCCGCACGTCTAGCCGGTCGAGCGTCTTGACCGGGCTGTCGGACTGGCAGTGGACCGATCGGAAGGTGGTGAAGTCATGCAGCCCGACCAGCCGCTGCGCCGCCTCGTGCATCGCCTCGGCATCCAGCGGCGGCGCCACCCGCCACGCCTTGCCGGCTTCCAGCACCAGCGGCGCCCGGCGCTCGGCGATGCGATAGATGTAGCGGCGGCCGAGGCAGGAGAAGCGGGCGTGCCAATCGTCCGCAACCACCTCGCAGGCGAGGATCGCCACCGGGTTCGGCCGCATCCGGGCGTTGAGCGCTTCCATCAGCCGGAAGGGCGTGATCGGCTTCTCGATATCGATATGCGCCGCCATGGCGGTGGCGTGGACGCCCGCATCGGTGCGCCCGGCAGCGTGGACCGCCTGCGTCTCGCCGGTGACGAGGGTGACCGCATCCTCGATCGCCTGCTGCACGCTCGGCCCGTGCGCCTGCCGCTGCCAGCCCATGAAGGGGCGGCCGTCGAACTCCACCGTCAGCTTGAAGCGGGTCACGCCAGCACGCTGCCCTTCGGGATGGCGAAGCCGCGCAGCAGCTCGGATGCGGCCATGGCGCCCCGGCCCGCGCGCTTCACCGTCAGCGGACGGATCGCGCCCGAGCCGCAGGCGATCAGCAGCGCGTCATCGATCGCCTCGCCGGGTTGACCGGTGTCGTCAGCCGGTGTCGCGGCGAGGATCTGGATGCGCTCGCCGGCAAACTCGAAGAAGGCACCGGGCATCGGATTGAACGCGCGCACCTGCCGTTCGACCGCCTCCGCGCTCTGCCCGAAATCGATCTTCGCCTCGGCCTTTTCGATCTTGGCGGCATAGGTGATGCCCTCGTCGGGCTGGGCCTGGGGCGGATAGGCGTTCGGATCGGCGAGCACCTGCACCATCAGCCGAGCGCCCAGTTCCGCCAGTTCGGTCGTGAGATCGCCCGCCGTCTTGCCATCGATCGGCGTGCGCCCCTCCAGCCGCACCGGCCCGGTATCGAGGCCCATTTCCATCTGCATGATGCCGACGCCGGTCTCCGCATCCCCGGCGAGGATCGCGCGCTGCACCGGCGCCGCGCCGCGCCAGCGCGGCAGCAGCGAGCCGTGGACGTTGAGGCAGCCGAGCCTCGGCGCGTCCAGCACCGGCACCGGAAGGATCAGGCCATAGGCGGCCACCACCGCGACATCGAGGCCGAGCGCCGCGAACGCCGCCTGCTCATCCGCGTCGCGCAGGGTGAGGGGGGATCGCACCTCCAGCCCCAGCGCCTCGGCCCGCTTCTGCACGGGCGATGGCTGCAGCGCCTTGCCACGGCCCGCGCGCCTCGGCGGCTGGGTGTAGACGGCGGCGATGTCGTGCCCGGCCCCATGCAACGCATCGAGCGTCGGCACGGCGAAATCGGGCGTTCCCATGAAGGCGATGCGCATCCTGCTCCTCAAGCGCTTGGCAAGCCGCAGCGCAAGCCCATATGCATATCCGCATGGCTTCCCCCGAAATCGAGGCGCTCACCCAGGCGCTGGCCCGCCTCCCCGGATTGGGGCCGCGTTCCGCCCGCCGCGCCGTGCTCCACCTGCTCAAGAAGCGCGAGACGGCGCTGACGCCCCTGCTGCGCGCGCTGGAGACGGTGAACGAGCGGCTCTCCACCTGCTCGACCTGCGGCAATGTCGACACCTCCGATCCATGCGCGATCTGCGCCGATCCGCGCCGCGACCAGCGTTCGCTCTGCGTGGTGGAGGAGGTGGCGGATCTCTGGGCGCTGGAGCGCTCGCGCCTGTTTCCGGGGCGCTTCCATGTGCTGGGCGGCCGGCTCTCGGCGCTGGAGGGGGTGCGGCCGGAGGATCTGTCGGTCGATCGCCTGGTCGCGCGGATCTCGGGCGGCGGGATCGACGAGGTGGTGCTCGCCACCAACGCCACGCTGGAGGGGCAGACCACCGCCCATTACATCGCCGAGCGGCTGGAGAGTTTTCCGATCCGCCTGACGCGCCTCGCCCACGGCCTGCCGGTGGGCGGCGAACTGGATTATCTCGACGAGGGCACGCTGGCGCAGGCGTTGCGCGCGAGGCGGCCGATCGATTAGCCCGGTCGGGCGTCGATCACCGTGATCGAGACGGTTCGCTTGACCTTGCCGGCCGTGCTACATAGCTGCACATCATGGCCATTCTTCCGATCATCGAAATCCCCGACCCGCGCCTGCGGCAGATCTCCAAGCCGGTCGAGATGTTCGACGCCGAGCTGCAGACGCTGATCGACGACATGTTCGAGACGATGTACGACGCGCCCGGTATCGGCCTCGCCGCGATCCAGGTCGGCGTGCCGCTGCGCCTGCTGGTGATCGACCTGCAGGAGAGCGCCGAGGGTTCCGACGAGCCCGGCCCGAAGAATCCGCGCGTGTTCATCAACCCGGAATTCTCCGATCCGTCGGACGATCTCAACGTCTATACCGAAGGCTGCCTGTCGATTCCGGATCAATATGCCGATGTCGAGCGCCCGGCGACGGTGCGGGCGAAATGGCTCGATCGCGACGGCAAGGCGCATGACGAACTGATCGACGGGCTGCTCGCCACCTGCCTGCAGCACGAGATGGATCATCTCGAAGGCATCGTTTTCACCGACCATCTTTCGCGCATGAAGCCTCGCTCGCATCGATGAGCAGCAGGAAACCGTGCGGCTGTATGGTGCCCGGAATATGGATCGGCTCGCGATCACACTGAGAGATGTCGGGATTAGCCGATGGCGCATTGGTAGCCGTGTTCATGACCCCTTTTACCGATTATTTCGATTTCTCAAAAGCCTACGGTCGCTGGTTATCCTCGATTGCTGCCCCGGCTAAGATCCTGCGCTCTGGCGCGAGATCTGCCGTGCG
>BACX01000433.1 GCA_000333335.1 Sphingomonas-like bacterium B12
GGAAGGCAGCATGTACGACGCCATTACGGCTTCAGCGATCGCCCCTTCCAGCTCACGCGGGACGCGCGTTTCTGGTTCGAGAGCAAGACGCACCGTACCGCCATGGCCTATCTCGGTTATGGTCTCGCGCAGGGCGAGGGCTTCATCGTCATCACCGGTGACGTCGGCGCGGGCAAGACCACGCTGGTCGGCCACCTGATGGCCTCGATCGATCCGCAGCGGCTTCACGCCATCCGCCTCGTCTCGACGCAGGTGGAGGGCGAGGACATGCTGCGCCTCGCCGCCCAGCAGCTCGGCCTTGCGACCGAGGGGCTGGCCAAGGCCCAACTGCTCGACCGGATCGAGCGCACGCTGCGCCTGCATGCCGCCGAGGGCCGCCAGACGCTGCTGATCGTGGACGAGGCGCAGAACCTGCCGCTCTCCGCGCTGGAAGAGCTGCGCATGCTGTCCAACTTCCAGAATGGCGGGCAGTCGCTGCTGCAGATTTTCCTGCTCGGCCAGCCCGAGTTCCGCGAGCGGTTCGAGACCTCGCAGCATCTGGAGCAGCTGCGCCAGCGGGTGATCGCGACGCACCACCTGACGCCGATGGAGGCCGAGGAGATCGCGCCCTACGTCCAGCATCGCCTGAAGCTGGTCGGCTGGGAGAACAACCCTGCCTTCACCGAGGATGCGTGGGCCGCGCTCTACAAACATACGGGTGGCGTGCCGCGCCGCCTCAACGTGCTGGCGGGCCGCGTGCTGCTGCACGGATCGGTCGAGGGGCTGAACCGCATTGACGGGGCGACCGTCGACATGGTCGCCGCCGATCAGGGCGAAGAGCGGGCGACTGCCGCCGAGGCGCCGCGCCGTCGCGCCGCCGATGCCGCGCCACCGACCGAGGCCGCGCCCGTCCGCATCGTCACCGCGCAAGATCCGGCGCTGCTGGATCGGATCGCCGAACTGGAAGAGCGGCTGGACGAGCAGGAGGCGGCGATCCGTCGCGTGCTCGGCCTGCTGATCGACTGGGTCGAGCGCGAAGAACCTGCCAACCAGCATTACGCCCGCTGAGGGAGGACGCCCCGGTGATGCGCAACGCGCTCTCGGTCGATGTCGAGGACTGGTTCCAGGTCGGCGCCTTCGAGAGGGTGATCGACAAGGGCGACTGGCCGCGCCTCGAAAGCCGTGTCCAGCGCAACACCGATGCGGTGCTGGACCTGTTCCAGCGGGCGGGGGTGAAGGCGACCTTCTTCACGCTCCGCTGGGTGGCGGAGCGCGCGCCCGACCAGATGCGCCGCATCGTCGCCGAGGGCACGAGATCGCCAGCCATGGCTGGGACCATGACCGCGTCTTCACGATGACTGCCGAGCAGTTCCGCGCCGATCTGCGCCGCGCGAAGGCGCGATCGAGGATACGGCGGGCGCGCCCGTTACCGGCTATCGCGCGCCGAGCTTCTCGATCGACAAGCGCACCCCGTGGGCGCACATCGTGCTGGCGGAGGAGGGCTATGCCTATTCCTCCTCGGTCGCGCCGGTGAAGCACGACCATTATGGCTGGCCGGAAAGCCCGCGCTTCGTGTGGAAACCGGTGGAGGGGAGCGAGATGATCGAGTTGCCCGTCACCACCGCGAAGCTCGGCGAGCGGACACTCGCGGCCGGCGGCGGGGGCTTCTTCAGGCTGCTGCCCTACAAGTTCAGCAGCTGGGCAATCCGGCAGGTCAACGGCGAGGCGGGGCGCCCGGCGGTGTTCTACTTCCACCCGTGGGAGATCGACCCCGGCCAGCCGCGCGTCGCCGATGCGCCGCTCAGGTCGAAGGTGCGCCACTATAGCCGCCTCTCGGCGATGGAGGGCAAGCTGGAGCGGTTGCTCAAGGACTTCGCCTGGGATCGCGTGGACCGCATCGTCGCGGGCCAGCGGGCATGAACCCGGCCGAGGCGGTGCTTCCCGTCATCATCCGCACGCAGGCCGACGAGGCGGCGATCGCCGCTTACGTCCGCGCGCATCCGGATGGCACGCCCTTCCACCTCCCCGCCTGGTTGAACGGCGTGGCGAAGGGGACCGGTCAGCGCGCCCACTGGATCGTGGCCGAGCGGGGCGGGCGAGTTGCCGGCGTGCTGCCGCTGACGGCGGTGAAGTCGCTGCTGTTCGGCAAGGCTCTGGTCTCGAGCGGTTTCGCAGTCGGCGGCGGCGTGCTGGCCGACGACGGGGCTGCGACCGACGCGCTGGTGCAGGCGGGCTGGGCGCTCGCCGAAACGCTCGGCTGCCCGAGCCTCGAACTGCGCGGCGGTCCTTTGCCCGAGGGCGATGGCTGGACCCACAAGCTCGAAAGCTACGCCGGCTTTGTGCGTCCGATCGAGCAGGACGATGACGCCCAGCTCAAGGCGATTCCGCGCAAGCAGCGCGCCGAGGTGCGCAAGGCGTTCGATGCGAGGATGACGGTGACGGTCGGGAGTGGCGCCGAGGATCGTCGCGCGCACTACGCGGTCTATGCCGAGAGCGTCCGCAATCTCGGCACGCCCGTCTTTCCGCAGAAGCTGTTCGCGTCCGTTCTGGACGCGTTTGGCGAGGATGCCGACATCCTGACCGTTCGCCACGAAGGCCGACCGGTTGCCTCCGTGCTCAGCCTGTACCACAACGGGACGGTGATGCCGTATTGGGGCGGCGGCACGTTCGAGGCGCGGAAGTTGCGGGCGAACGAGTTCATGTATTTCTCGTTGATGCGTCACGCCCGCGAACGCGGTTGCACGACGTTCGATTTCGGCCGCTCCAAGCCCGAAACGGGCGCCTTCGCCTACAAGAAGAACTGGGGCTTCGAACCGCAGCCGCTCGGCTATGCGATCCGCACCGCCGACGGCGTGGGCCCACGCGAGGTGAATCCGCTCAATCCGAAATATCAGGCGAAGATCCGCATGTGGCAGAAGCTGCCGCTGTGGCTCGCCAACCGGCTGGGGCCGCCGATCGCGCGCGGGTTGGGCTAGGAGTATGGGCGACCTGCTGTTCCTCGCCCACCGCGTTCCCTATCCCCCCGATCGCGGCGACAAGATACGCTCCTACAACATCCTGAAGCACCTCGCGAAACGCCACCGCGTCCACCTCGCCGCTTTCGCCGACGACGAGGCGGACGAGCGCGCGGCCGAGGAAGGCCTGAAACCGCTGGTCGCCAAGATGCATATCGAGCGGCGCACCCGCTCGCGCGGCGCGGCGGCGATGCTGGCCTTGGCGACGCACAAGTCGGTTTCGGTGACGGCGTTTGCGCACAAGGGCATGGCGGGCTTCGTCGATCGCCTGCTGGCCGACGAACCGATCGAGCAGGTCTACGTCTTCTCCGGCCAGATGGCGCAATACGCGCCGTCCGACCGGCCGTTCGTGATGGATTTCGTCGACATGGACTCGGAGAAGTTCGCCGCCTACGGCCGTGCCGCCAAACCGCCGATGCGCTGGATGTGGCAGCGCGAGGCGCGGCGACTCTTCCATTTCGAGCGCGAGACCGCGCGCCGTGCCGTTGTTTCGCTGTTCGTGAGCGAGGCGGAGGCGACGCTGTTCCGGACGCGAACCAAGCTCGCCGACGAACAGGTGCAGGTGCTGGAGAATGGCATCGACCTCGAAGGTTACCGGCCGGCCCCGCATCCGGCAGGCCAAGCACCGCTGATCGTCTTCACCGGCCAGATGGATTACCCGCCCAACATCGAGGCGGCCGGCAGCTTCGCGCGCGAGGTGATGCCGATGATCTGCGCGCGCGTGCCCGATGCCCGTTTCGCCATCGTCGGTCGCAAGCCGGATGCCTCGCTGATCGCGCTGGCGGGAAAGCATGGCGTCGAGGTGACCGGAGAAGTGGCGGATGTCCGCCCGTGGCTGGTCGAGGCCGATGCGGTGGTGGCGCCACTGCGGATCGCACGCGGCATCCAGAACAAGGTTCTGGAGGCGATGGCGATGGGCCGCCCGGTGGTCGCCAGCCGTCAGGCGTATGAGGGCATCGATGCAGAGCCGGGGCGCGACCTGATCGTCGCGGATGGCTCGCAGGCTGAGGCGGATGCGGTGATCGCGCTGCTGTCCGATCCGGACCGTGCCGAGGCGATCGGTGCCGCCGCCCGCGCTCGCGTCGAGGCACGCTATGCCTGGGATGCGCGGCTCGCTCCGCTCGATGCCATGCTGGAGCATATATGAGCGAGGCGGTGATCCACGCCGCGCCCACGCGGCTCACGCTCGTCGGCTGGCGCGCGCATCTCGCGGCGCTGGGCCTGCTGGCGCTGGCGATTCTCGCCATCTTCCACCGAGATGCGGCCGCGATGGCCTCGATCTGGTGGAGCAGCTCCACCTACGAGCA
>BACX01000432.1 GCA_000333335.1 Sphingomonas-like bacterium B12
TGATCCTGAGGAGCGATGTGAAGTTGACAAAGTTGACAGCCACGACCCCGAAAAGAAGACATTCCTACAGGGTGATCGGCGGTGAGGAAGAGCGATCGACGAACTGGGTCGTGCCCACCTTTGCAGCCGAAATCCTACATGGGAAGAGACGGAATCTTCTCGTGACGCCCGTCGCTCCTGCGCAGGCGAGTCCATCACCTGAGCTGTCGTTCGTGCGGGTCGGTGAGGAGATAGGCCCCTGCCTACGCAGGGGCGACGAAGTGGCAGCTATCGCCCCAGTTGCGGACATCACACTCCCCTCCCTGAAAGGGAGGGGTTGGGGGTAGGTAGACGCTCGAGGAACGACTGCTAGCGTGAGGAGATGAAGCGCATCCCGTCCGATTTTACGAATAACGCTCGGACTCTACGCCGCGACGCGACCGATGAGGAGCGCCTGCTCTGGGCGGCACTGAGAGGCCATCGACCGCGCTTCACCCGACAATTCGTCATCGACCGTCACATCGTCGATTTCACCTGCCGGTCCGCGCGGATCGCGATCGAACTGGACGGTGGTCAGCACGCGGTCCGATCTGGCGAGGATGCGGCTCGGACTGCTCATCTCGCTCTTCACGGCTGGGCGGTCCTGCGCTTCTGGAATAACGACGTGCGCGACAATCTGACGGCCGTCGTCGAAGCCATTCTCGCGGCCGTCGCGCGAGGTTCGACCCACCCCCAACCCCTCCCTTTCAGGGAGGGGAGTTGAACTCCACCACTTCCAGCCATCGTGAGCGTAGCGAAGCAATCCACCTGCCGCCGTGGATCGCCACGGGGCTTCGCACTCTCGAGGAGGAGGTGGCTTTTCCGTCAAAAGCAACCTCTCCACGCACCACCCTGAGCGGTCGCCTCCCTCAGATGTCCTGCGCCAGCCGTCCGTAGAGATCGGGCCGGCGATCGCGGAAGAAGCCGAAGGCGGCGCGGTGGCGGCGGATGCGGTCGATATCCAGCGTCGCGACCAGCACGCCCGTCTCCTCCTTGCCGAACTCGGCCAGCATGTCGCCGCGCTCGTCGCAGATGAAGCTGTGGCCGTAGAAGATCTGGCCTTCCTCGTTGCCGATACGGTTGGAGGCGACCACCGGCACGACGTTGGAGACGGCATGGCCGACCATCGCGCGGCGCCACAGCCGCGAGGTATCGAGGCTCGGATCGGCGGCTCGAGCCGATCGCGT
>BACX01000431.1 GCA_000333335.1 Sphingomonas-like bacterium B12
AGCCGTCGATCATCCGCGTCGTCGCGCCCGTGGTGATCGCCAGCTCGCGCGACAGCTCGCCCGCCGTGGTGGCGGCGCCGTCGCGGATCACCTTGAGCGCGATCCACTGCAGGAAACTGATGTCGAGCGATTCGAAGCGCGACTCGACGAAGGCCGCCATCAGGCGGTCGATCCGCCGGAGCAGCCGCCCCGGCGCCCGGTTTGTCGCGCAATCCTCGAACTTGAGAACGGCCATATTCCGTTGTCCTGAAAATATCTGCACGTGCAGATAGTTTTATGGCAGATACTGTCAAGCGGATTTTTGCAACGCAGCAAAACCGGTGGAGATATGACACCTCCGTTCCGATCGGCTATACGCCCGGCCGCCCGGAAAGTGCCGAACGGAGAGTGCCGATGGTCGATTGCCCGGTCTTGGCCACCAGCGGACGCCTGCAACGATGAGCGCCCGCCGATTCGATGCGATCATCGTGGGTGCCGGGCAGGCCGGCCCCTCCCTCGCCGGGCGCCTCCACGATGCCGGGATGAGCGTGGCGATCGTCGAGCGCCATCTCGTCGGCGGCACCTGCGTCAACACCGGCTGCAAGCCGACCAAGACCCTGGTCGCCTCCGCCTACGCCGCCCATCTCGCGCGGCGGGCGGCCGATTATGGCGTGACCATCGACGGCACGATCGGCATCGACATGACCGCCGTCACGCGCCGCGCGCAGAAGGTCGCGATCGACAGCCGCCACGGCAACGAACAGTGGCTGGCGGGCATGAAGAACGTGACGCTGATCCGCGAGCACGCCCGCTTCGTCGGCCCCGACACGATGCGGGTCGGCGGGGAGGAGATCAGCGCTCCCCGCATCTTCCTCAACGTCGGCGGCCGGGCGAGCATCCCCGATTTCCCCGGCGTGGACGAGATCGATTACCTGACCAACAGTTCGATCCTCCACCTGCAGGACGTGCCCGAGCATCTGATCGTGGTCGGCGGCTCCTATATCGGGCTGGAATTCGCCCAGTCCTACGCCCGGCTCGGCGCGAAGGTGACGGTGATCGAGAAAGGCCCCCGCATCGTCGCGCGCGAGGACGAGGAGTTCCGCC